>JAGALG010000209.1 GCA_017848075.1 Oscillospiraceae bacterium
ATAAGAGCCTGCTGCTGATCAACTCTGGTATGGCTCCAATGAAAAAATACTTCCTAGGTCTGGAAGAACCACCGAACAAACGGGTGACTACCTGTCAGAAATGTATCCGTACTCCTGACATTGAGCGTGTTGGTATCACTGCTCGTCATGGTACCTTCTTTGAAATGCTGGGCAACTTCTCCTTTGGCGATTACTTCAAAGTAGATGCTACCAAATGGGCATGGGAGTTCCTGACCGAAGTGCTGGAAATTCCGGCAGACCGTCTGTGGATCTCCATTTACGAAGAAGACGATGAAGCTTTTGATGTATGGACCAAGATCCATGGTATTCCAGCAGAGCGCATCGTTCGTCTGGGTAAAGAAGATAACTTCTGGGAGCACGGTACCGGTCCTTGTGGCCCATGCTCTGAGATCTACTTCGACCGTGGCGCTCACATTGGCTGCGGCAGACCAGAGTGCGCTGTAGGCTGTGATTGCGACCGCTTCATGGAAATCTGGAACCTGGTATTCTCCCAGTTCGACAGCGATGGTCAGGGCAACTACGCTGAAATGGAAATGAAAAATATCGATACCGGTATGGGTCTGGAGCGTCTGGCTTGCGTTATGCAGGGCGTTGGCAACCTGTTCGAGGTTGACACTGTTCAGAATATCATGAAACACATCATGGAGATCTCCGGTGTTCAGTACCACAACGATGAGAAAAACGACATTTCTCTCCATGTTATCACCGACCATATTCGTTCCACCACCTTCATGATCTCCGATGGTATTATCCCATCCAATGAAGGCCGTGGCTATGTTCTCCGTCGTCTGCTCCGTCGTGCAGCTCGTCACGGCAAACTCCTGGGCATTGAAGGTCTCTTCCTGTCCGAAGTGGCAAAAACCGTCATCAACGAAAACCGCACTGCTTACCCAGAGCTGGTTGAAAACGAAGAATACATTGTAAAAGTAATCCACGCAGAGGAAGAACGCTTCGCAAAAACCATCAACTCCGGTATGGAAATGCTGAAGGAATTGCTGGAAAACTGTGAAAACAACACCTTGTCCGGTGACGATGCCTTCAAACTCTACGATACTTACGGCTTCCCAATCGACCTGACTCGTGAACTTTGTGCGGAAAAAGGCATCAGCATTGATGAAGAAAAATTCACCGAACTGCTGACAGAGCAGAAGGTTCGTGCAAGAACTGCCCGCAAAGATGTTTCCGGTTGGGACACCAACGAAATCGATCTGAGCAATATCGGCGAGACCGAATTCAAAGGCTACTTTGAAAAGAAAACAGCTGCGTCTATTCAGGCTATCGTTTCCGGCGGCGAGCTGGTAGAGACTCTGGAAGAAGGCGACAGCGCTACCGTGATCCTGTCCGCAACCTCCTTCTACGGAGAAAGCGGCGGTCAGGTTGGTGATACCGGTCTGATCGTGGATGGCGACAATGTCTTCACCGTAAGCGATGTGAAGAAGGACAATGCTGGCCACTTCCTGCACATTGGTACCATGACCAAAGGTTCTATGTCTGTTGGCTCTGTTGTATCTGCTGAGATCGACGCTCTGCGCCGTCACAGAATCATGTCCAACCACTCTGCATGTCATCTGCTGCAGTACGCTCTGAGAAGCGTTCTGGGCAGTCATGTTCATCAGTCCGGTTCCTACTATGACGATCACAGATGCCGCTTCGACTTCTCCCACTTCAGCGCAATGACTGCAGAAGAAATCGCAAAAGTAGAAGCAATGGTCAACGAAATGATCCTTGCAGACTGGGATGTTGTAGTAGAAGAGCTGCCAATCGCTGAAGCAAAGAACAAAGGTGCAATGGCTCTGTTCGGCGAGAAATACGGCGATGTGGTTCGTGTTGTTACCATGGGTGACGACTGTGTAGAATTCTGTGGTGGTACTCATGTTGCAAAAACCGGCCAGCTGGGTGTATTCAAAATCATCGGCGAAGCTTCTGTTGCTGCTGGTGTGCGCCGTATTGAAGCTGCTACCGGTATGGGTGTTCTGGAGCTGCTCCGTGAGGCAGAAGGCCAGCTGAGTGCTTGTGCAAAAGAGCTGAAACTGGAGAACAAATCGGAAGTTCCAAACAAGGTTGCTTCTGTTGTGAAAGATCTGAAAGAAAAAGAACGCACCATTGAAGCTCTCAATGCTAAGATTGCTGGTGGTCAGGTAG
>JAGALG010000210.1 GCA_017848075.1 Oscillospiraceae bacterium
CTTTGTCGTAAACATAGAGGCGATTTCTCTGACCGTCTGTGAAACCAACACCGTTGAACCAGTATGGGATCTCAGTCAGAACTTCGTAATCTTTATTGTGAGAGATTTCTTTTTCTTTTGCAGCTTTTTCTGCGCCTTCGTATTTGTGCAGATCGATGCCATTGTTATGCTGCTTTACAGTCAGCAGGAATTTCTCTTCGCCCAAAGGAATCAGGCCATTTACACGATATGGCAGACGGAGGTATTCCTGTGCTTCGCCGCCTTTGAGGCTGATGCTGTAGTAAACAGACCATGCTTCGCCTTTTTCGGTACGAGCTTTCAGAGCGGAATCACGCATGGATGGGAAGAGGATGGTCTCATCATCCAGCCATACAGCAGCTTTTTCCTGATCCATGGTGGTCAGGCGGCTGATTTTGCCGCTTTCACGGTTGTACAGCCACAGATTGCTGCGGTATTTGTTTTCTTCCAGATCGCTTTTGCTCAGTGCAAATACAGCGTGCTCACCGTTTGGAGCAAACTCCAGAGCAGACAGGTACTGATAGTCAAGGAAATCAGTCAATTTCAAAGATTCCATGATAAAAACCTCCTTAGTGGTTTAGGATTTTAGGAACAAACTTATTATACTACATTGGTGCAAGTTCTTCAAAAAAATAATAACCAATCTTTTTTATAGTTTTTTGACAAATGGGCTATAGCATTGTTTCCAGCTCGTCCGTAGGTTCATAATCGATGCCCCAGTCAACATAAGAACCCAGAGCTCCGCACTCAGTGCAGCGGTTGCCTACATAGATCCATTCGATATTACCATTCTCTTTCCGCACAAAGCCAACCCGAACATTATATTCCGCTCCTTTGCACAGGCGGCAGATGCCGGCTTTTGGTGTACAGGAGGGCCAGTACTCCTCCGAATCCAGCAGGAATTTTTCTTCCGCACACTGGGTACATTTCAGCAGGACAGCTCCTTCATCCTGATCCACCAGAATGGTAAAGGTGTCGCTGCCGCAGGAGCAGCAGACCGGTTTCACATCCAAGTCCGGCAGTTCCGTGTAAGCCCGAAGATATTCATCAATATCAGCAGCGCAGTCACCGCTCCAATATTTCTTTGTTTTGTCGATCATAAATCTTGCCTCCTGTTCCTTGTTTCTTCTATCTTACCATAAAGGAAATGGGAAAACAGCCCTTTTGTTTTACCTTATTTTATGGTATAATAACTTAGTTATGAAAGGGGTATTGATCATGCTGCGTACAATTATCTGGCTTATTTATTTCTCTCTGTATTTGATTCTTTCCATCCCGATGCTGTGGAAGGTAAAAAAGATGCGGGAAAAGGGACAAATCGAGGAACATGACCATATCGTGCGAAAGATGGTAAAAAACTGGGCTCTGCGTTTGATGAAGCTGGCAGGTGCCACCATGGAAGTGACTGGTCTGGAGAATATCCCGGAGGGACCGGTGGTCTTTGCCGCAAATCATCAGGGTTATGCGGATATTCCGCTGCTGTTGACCCAGTTGGATAAGCCGAATCCAATCATTGCGAAAAAGGAACTGGAGAAAGTTCCGCTGCTGAGCCATTGGATGAAAGAGTTGAACTGTATTTTCATTGACCGTGAGAATGCCCGTCAAGCGATGGATAGCCTGAAAAAAGCCAATGAATTGCTGCGCGATGGTTATTCCGTCTGCATTTTCCCGGAAGGTACCCGCAATAAGGGCAAAGACCTGCTGGAATTTAAGAGCGGAACCATTCGTCTTGCTACCCGAGCAAAAGTGCCGATCGTACCTTGCTGCATCGAGGGTACATATAATATGCTGGAAGCAAACAAAGGATTTAAAATCACTCCGGCAAAACTGCAGCTGCATATTCTGCCTGCTATCGAAACCGCAGAGCTGAGCCGTGAGGAGATCAAAGGCCTGGATGAAAAGCTGCGCACCATTATTAAAGAAAAAAGAGATAGCGTAATGTAAAAAACAGCCTCTGTGTTTTCACAGAGGCTGTTTTTATGATTGAGAAGGAAGTGATAATTGAAGAAACTGCTGGCATTTGCTGCGCAAGTCTTCAGCGATATTATCAGGAAGAGATGTAATCAGATTTACAGCGCACTCTCGGGCGTCAAAATCAGAGAGCCCCAGCTTATCGCAGAACAGGTGATACAGGGATTCAAACTGCGCATAATAGTGTTCCGTTTCCCGAAGGCCAAGTTCTGTCAGCTGGAAACCGCTTTTTCCGCTGTTCGTAAGGATACCATCCTCTACAAACTGTGTCAGCATACGGCTGGAGGAGGCTCGGCTGATGCCGAGATGAATGGCAATATCAATACAGCGAACGGAAGATCCTTGATCATTTTGGAGATTCAAGGTGTGGAAGGCCAGCAGATAGCGCAGTTTGGCAGGGGTCCATTCCATGGACAAAGCACCCCCATAAAAAATTTTGCTAAGATGGAAAAGGAGGCCTTCCGCTGGGAAGCCCTCCTTTCCGGCTGAAGAGGTATGTATGTTGATGAAGTATAATATCGTTTGTTTGCTTTGGATAACTTTCGCATTTAGTATAGCAAAGAGAAAAGCATAAGTCAATTACCTGTTACTCCAAGCCAACCAATAGAGCCGGTTCAAATTCTTTCAGACGAATGATTGCAGAAAGATCCTTTTTTCGCTATACTGAAATCAAGAAAATAGGATGGGAGGACTGAATATGAAGAAACAGGAAATCTATTTAGCCGGAGGCTGCTATTGGGGTACAGAAAAATATATGGCTTCGGTAAAAGGTGTGTTGGAAACTGCTGTAGGTTTTGCCAATGGTAAGACCGAGCGACCAACCTATGAGCAGGTTTGCAAGGAGAATACTGACCATGCGGAAACCGTTCATGTGGTTTATGATGAGGAGCAGCTGCCGCTGGAAACATTGCTCAGGCTGTTTTACAAAATCATCGATCCAACCTCTGTGAATCAGCAGGGTGAGGATATCGGCCGCCAATATCGTACTGGTGTTTACTATACCCGGGAAGAAGATAAGGTAGTTATTGAACAGTCCCTGGCCCAACTGCAGCAGGCCTATGAGCAGCCATTGGCGGTGGAATGTTGCCCTCTGGAGCAGTTCTGGCTGGCAGAGGAATATCATCAGAAATATCTGGACAAGAACCCGAACGGCTACTGCCATGTTCCATGGGATTTGATCGACTGGGTTGAGAATATCGATCCAAAGGAGTACAAATAAAGCAATGAATGCCTTCCTGATTGTTCTGAGTATTGCGGCATTGATGGTCTTGCTGTATCAGCGGGGGCTTATCAGCGTGAAAATGGGCCGTGCATTGGTTTTTGTTGGTACGATTTACTCGGCCCGCTATAAAAGCTTTCACGGTACAATTCGCCGAGTGTTTCGTCCCGCCGAGAACAAAACTTACCGCTTTTCTTTCAGCAGTCAGCTGAACAGTGGTTCGGCGGAAATAGAAATACTCGACAAGAAAAACCAGGTGCTTCTGCATTTACAGGGAATGGAACAAAAAGAGTTGTATTTGGAGCAGGGAGAAAAGTATCTCATAGTTCTACGCTGCCGCTCAGCAGATGGTGCTCACCATCTGGAATGGGAATAGAAAAGAAAAAGACGCCGATTCGGCGTCTTTTTTTGCTGTATCTTTTACTTTGCGTCCACTGCTTTTTCACAAATTTCGGTTCGATAGAATTTTCCGTTATCACCATCGCCGGTGCGGAAAGTAAACTCGACCTGCAGTTCTTCCCCATTCAGTTTGATGTTGGCAGTAACAATCTCGTATTTTTCGCCTTTTTCTGTCAGGGTATAGTCGATCAATTCCACAGGGATACCATCGTCAGCAAAAACAAGGTATTTCTGCGCACCATTGTTGATCAGCTGCTGCAGTCCTTCTTTTGTATGATAGGCACCAATAGCATTGGCCCAATTATCAAGAGTTTGCTGGGTAGCAGCCTCAATGGCGGCTTTCTGTTCCTCGGTCAGCTTGACACCAAGACCGATTGGCATTGTAATAGCGTCACTGTACAGCTCCTCATTGGGGCAGGTTAGAACAGCTTTGACCGTGGCTTCCGCACCTTCGCTGATGCTGTCTTTGCTTTGACCACAGGCACAGAAAATCAGCAGGAAAACCAGCAACAGAGCGAAAAACTTATGATACCGTTTCATGAATACTCCTCCTTTGATTTACAAAGCCTCTTTTTATTAAGTATAGCATGTTTTATGGAATCGTACAACGAATGAGATACCGATATATATCGACAGTTTACACAAAAAGCCCTACTGATTTTTGAAGGCATAGCTGCTGATTTTCTCCAGCAGCTGAGGGTATTGTCGGTTGAGAGCGGTAAAATCCATTGCTGCGATATAATGCTTTTCCAGGCAGTCATGAAGCTGGCGAGATTCCTGCAGCAGCAGAATGGCCTGTTCCAACAAGCTCTGCGCTGCTTTTCGATTGTATGTGAAACGCACCTTTTGACTGTTCATTGCTTCGCTGTTCAAGAAGCGACGGGCGTGAATTTTGCGGAGAGCAGCGCTCTGCGCCATGGGGTGGAAGTGGTTGGAGCTAAGGAAACCAATGCCAGCGGTGGGGATCAGCAGATGTTCCAGTTTCCGCTGAGGATCCATAGGACAATAACAGCTAATGACATGATGTCCGGCAGCCAAAGCATGGCGGCGCAGTGCATTCAACAGGTGGTGAGCGACCGCTCCGCAGTCATCATCAATCAGGTACAGTTTGCGGCAGAGAAGGCTGGGTGTTTCCTCCAAGGCAACCAGGCCTTCGGCGCAGATGGTAGTCAAGAAACGCCGTTTTTCCACACCAGGACCGGATAAAGGTCGAAAACTTTTTGCCGCAAAACGACGGGCATAGCCTTCGATTTTTTCTTCATCCATGGCAGTAGCAGCAAGATGGAAGGAATTCCGCAGAAAGGCTTGAGCGGCTGCCAGATAGGAAACAGCCAAACGATAATATTCCGGAGTAGATGCAGAAATGGCTTCAATTTCCCGTCGCTGTTCCTGCAACTGCCGTCCATCCAGGTGATCGCCAAAGGACAGGATCGTATGTCGAACGGCAGGAATCGCCGCTTCACGAGCGTGTGGAGCGGTAGCATCCATCAGAGAAAGGTGCTGTTCCGGCAGTAGAACCGCATCCAGAGAATCCGGGTCCGAAGAGCAGGGGAATAACTCCATATTGGGGCAGGAAGGGCCGAAGTGAGCGGCAACCCGTTTTAAAAAGCTGGATTTTCCGGTACCGGGGCCGCCTTTGATCAGAAAGCTATGCCAGGGCTGCTGGCTCTGTTCCAGTTCGTCAAAGAGGGAGTAAAAGCCCTGTGGGCTGTTGGCTCCAAGGAAGAATTGGCAGGGTTTCGTTTCGGACATAAATGGTACCTCCTTCGATTCATATTAGAAAGGATTCATTCCATTATATCCAAAATCAGCATGGAAGGTTAAAAAAAGACTTCCGCAAAAGCGGAAGTCATAAGAGTAAATATAAGAGAGCCAAAAGGAGCAAAGGATCAGCCCGGTCATTATAGAGAATCAAAAGAAGTCCGAGAATAATGGCGCGATCCTGATCCACTCCCACGACAGAAAGAATTTGGGATAGTCGGTTTCCGCTGGGCGGAGGGGGAGCAACTGGGGCAGGCGGCGGAGCCGCTGCCTGTGCTGCTGGAGTTTCAGGCTGCGGAGGAGGGAGATCTTCCTGTTGCGACTGCGGCGGTAGAGCAGCGTTACTGCGACGCAGATTTTCGTCTGCGCGACGCTGCATTTCCCTTACTCGCTCCATGGCATCCTTCTGCATGGCAGATAGATCTTCTCTGGAATAGTGATTGCTGCTCTGCCATTTCATCGACTATCACCTCCGAAGCCAAAGAGACCAGACTCCTTCAGCAGGGGAAGCATCTGAATTAACTGCATAATGCGGATGGCGTCGTCTACTTTTTTCTGCCGTGTTTGAGACAATAAGGGACGCAGGGAACGCAGAAGATCCACATTTTTGTTGTTCTGCGTGAAAAGCTGCATAGCTCTTTGAATCTGCATCATAGTGTTCAGATCCAGGGAGGGAAGCTGCGGCTGAGCTGGAGCCGGATTACCCATACCCAGCTGAGAGAGCAAAGAAGACAGCTGCCCCATATCAATAGCCGGAGGGGCTTGCTGTGGAGCGGCAGCCGGAAGAGGTGCTGCGGAAACAGTGGAAGCTTCCGCAGCTGGATTTTGATTCAATCCCAAATTCTGCGCCATGGACTGGATCAGCTGCATACTTTGAGGGTCATTCAGGATTTGATTGATGCGACTGCTTAAATCTTCCATGCCTCCTCCTTTCCGGAAACCTTCCTACCAGTGGATTTATCTGCCCTGAATACGACGGAGCAATTCTTTCATCTCCGGGGAATTCATAGCCTGCTGCAGCTGTTTGGGATCACGCAAAAGCTGCTGAACCTGCCGGGAAGCGTCACCGCCCATAGAACGAGCCAAAGATGCGATGTTTCCACTTTGCAGCTGCTGACGCAAGGTGGCAGGATCGGTATGGAGCTGCTGTGCGAGAGAGCGGAGCAGAGCATCCATCTGCTCTGGACTGAGGTTAACAGGGTTGGACATTGTTTTCACTACCTTTCAGAAAGATACATGGTACACTGTTCTATTGTATTCACCGGTACTGGTAAAGTTGCTAAAAGAATTCTTTTTCTTTTCTCTGTCCTGACAGCAAGATTTATGCTATACTATAAATATATGGAAACAGAAGGAGTGGGGAAGCGTTATGGGGAAAAGTACAAACTGCGAAACCTGCAGCCATTATGTATATGATGAAGACTGGGATTGCTGGTGCTGTGCAGTTAATTTGGATGAGGATGAGATGTACCGATTCCTTTCCGGTTCCAATTACAGCTGTCCCTATTATCAGCTTTATGATGAGTACGCCATTGTGCGGAAGCAAAATTAAGGGGGAGTTTCATGCGAATCGTTGTGCTGTCTGATTCTCATGGTATGCCTGCAGCCATGGAAGCTGCCATTGAACAGCAGAAAACAGCCAAGCTCTTCATCCATCTTGGTGATGGTCTGGATGAATTCAAGCGAATCATGAGCAAGTATCCCAATAAAGAATATTGGTGTGTTCGGGGAAATTGTGATTATACAGCAACGGAAGAATCCACCGCTTATTCCTGGGTAAAAGATGTGAAAATCATGTTTACCCACGGCCATCACTGGCAGGTGAAATATGATCTGGATGAGCTGAAACTGGGTGCTCGTGAGAAACAGGCCCGCATCGCTCTCTATGGGCACACCCATGTGAGTCATTTGGAGTATGATGATGGTCTGCATATTATGAATCCTGGAAGTATCTCCTGCCCAAGAGATTTCAGCTGTCCTACATACGGAATTATCGATATCAATGGGAAGAATATCGTTTGCAGCATTGTAAAAATGGAAGACTATCACGGACATTAAATTAAGAATTATTCTCATTTTGCTATTGACAGTGATTTCTGTTTATACTATACTTAAAACAACAAAACAGGAATCATTATTATTTATAATAATTTCAGTAAAAGGAGAGACAATATATGAAAAAATTCTATCAGTGTGAAATCTGCAAAAAACTCGTTCAGGTGGAAAGCGATGGTGCCGGTACTTTGGTATGCTGTGGCAGACCGATGCAGGAACTGAATGCAAACTCTACTGAAGCAGCTGTTGAGAAACACATCCCAGAAGTAAGTGTAAACGGCTCTGTGATCAGCGCAGTTGTTGGTTCCGTGATCCATCCAATGACCGAAGCTCACTACATTGATTGGCTCTATCTGGAGACCGAAAAGGGTGGCCAGTTCCATTACCTGAATCCAAACGAAGAACCAAAAGCAGAATTTGTTCTGGCAGAAGGCGACAAAGCGAAAGCAGTTTATGCTTACTGCAATCTCCACGGCCTGTGGGTGAAAGAACTGTAAAGCAGGAAGCAGAAATCAAGGAGGGGCACTATGAGTAAGATTAGTGACAACATGAAGCAGTTATCCTACGGTTTGTATGCCGTATTGACCATGGATGGGGACCGCCCAACCGGTTGTATTATGAATACCGTTTTCCAGATCAGCAATGATCCGGTCACCGTGGCTATTGGTATCAACAAAAATAACTACACAGCAGATGTGATCCGCAGCAGCGGTTGTTTCAGTGTGTCCATTCTGTCTGAACAGAGCCCCCGCAAAGTGATCACAGATCTGGGCTTCCGCAGCGGCAGAGACTGCAATAAATTGGAGGAGCTGAACTACTCCATGGTGGATGGCTTGCCTGTTCTCAATGAGCAGATCAGCGGTGCCTTTACCTGCCAGGTAGAATCTGTTGCGGACGCAGGAACACATTATCTGATTCTCGCAAAAGTCAGCGAAGCAGTAGATGCATCTGAACTTCGTCCAATGACCTACCGCTACTACCATGAGAATGTGAAAAATGCTCCTGTTGGCGATGGTAACAGTGTGAAATATGTCTGCGATATTTGTGGCTATGTCCATGAAGGCGACATCAATGATGAACCGGATGATTATCGTTGCCCGATGTGTGGAGTGCTGAAGTCCTACTTTAAAAAAGCGTGATTCTCTTTCCGATATATGCATCTCAGAAAAAACACCTTCTGCAGCGCAGCTGGTGTTTTTTCTTTGAATTTATGCTATACTAAAAATAAATAAGAGAAAGGGAGGACGGGTCATGAAGTTGTTACTGAATACACAGGAAGAACGCTGTCGCATGGAGGTTTATAACGAATATCTGCACAAGATCCCGGAACTGCTCAAACAGTTGGAAACAGTAGAGAAGATGTATGAGAAAGCAGTTCTGGAAGAAACGATGCTGCAGGACAAGGACAATGATAATTATAGTGTCAATCTGTATCATAATCGTATTGAAGCCATCAAGCGTCAGTGTCAGGAAAGGGCTGCGGATATCCGTCAGCAGTGTAGTCTGATCTTTGAGTTGAAAGCGCAAATCGAGACAGAAAGCTTTGCCCTTCGGGAATTGATGGGGAAATAAGTCGAAGGATTCTTTCTGCTGTCAGGGAATCTTTCCCTTGCAATCCAGCATAGAATGTGATACAATCTTAGTTACGAATCTGGGTGTGGCGCAGTTGGTAGCGTGCTACCTTGGGGTGGTAGAGGCCGTGGGTTCAAGTCCCGCCACTCAGACCAAAAAGCCGTAGATCCTTGTGGATCTGCGGCTTTTCATTTAGAAGGGACTTGAACCCTAAGAAAATTCCCATTTTTATTTGGCTAACTCCAAGAAAGCGGAATCAATTGGTACAGCTTTTCTTACAGGAAGCATTGATTTTCCCCTTAAACAAGGGTATAATTTTAACTTGGAAATCATGTTGTTTGGAAGGAGGATCCGTATGGATATCTATAAAACCATTGACTTGCTGGAATGTCGTCGCTGCAATGGAGTAGGCTTGCTGGAGGAAGAGGGCGGCTGGTGTATGTATGTAACCTGCATCGACTGTGGCTGTCGTACTGCAGAGATCGGTTTCAACTCCCCGGAAGAAAAAGAAATCGCAGCGAAAAAAGCAGCTGATCTGTGGAACAGCGGTAAAACCGTTTACACCGGTGCCAGCGACTAAATACAAAATGAAAGACTCTGAGGTTGCGCCTCGGGGTCTTTTCTTTTCTCTGTATAGACAAGCAAGGAAAATCTGTGCTAAGATTATTTCAGAGAATTAACAGGGAGGGACTGTTTATGTATAAAAAGGATATCCACAAAGTATGGCTGGCGACCGGAGAGCATCCTGTGTATCTGGAACCATCCATGTGCAATCGACATGGCTTGATCGCCGGTGCGACCGGTACCGGTAAGACGGTTACCTTAAAGGTGATCGCTGAGTCCTTCAGTGATATGGGTGTTCCGGTTTTCCTGGCTGATATCAAGGGCGACCTGAGCGGTATGTGTCAGCCCGGCAAGGAAAATAAGCATATTCGTCGCAGCATTGACACCATGGGTTTGGGTGACTTCCAATATACAGCTTATCCGGTACAGTTCTGGGATGTATATGGCAAACAGGGGCTTCCAGTTCGTACGACGATTTCTGAAATGGGCCCGGATTTGCTGTCCCGTCTTTTGGGCTTGAATGACACACAGAGCGGTATTTTGAATATCGTGTTCCGTATTGCTGATGAGCAGGGTCTGCTTCTGCTGGATCTGAAGGATCTGCGCAGTATGGTGCAGTATGTAGGTGACAACGCCAAAGAGTACAAATTGACCTATGGCAACATCTCTCCTCAGTCTGTGGGTGCGATTCAGAGAGCATTGCTCCGCCTGGAAGATGAGGGAGGAAATATTTTCTTTGGAGAACCTGCCCTTGAACTGTCAGACTGGATGGAATGGGATGAGGATGGACGCGGCAAAATGAATATCCTGGAATGTCAGGAGCTGTTCCAGCATCCGCTGCTGTACGGCACCTTCCTGCTTTGGATGCTGTCAGAGCTGTACGAGATGCTGCCGGAAGCCGGCGATCTGGAAAAACCAAAGATGGCTTTCTTCTTTGACGAGGCTCACCTGCTGTTCAAAGATGCACC
>JAGALG010000211.1 GCA_017848075.1 Oscillospiraceae bacterium
ATGTGCAACATGGAGGCACAAAGCCTTGATCACATTGCCGCTGCGCTCCTTGAAGGTGCCGGCCAGTTCCTCAAAGGTATCTTCGCTCCACAGCTTGCCCATATCTTTCAGAGCCTGGATATCCTCATAGCAGAGGTGCAGCTCGTTTTCGTCCACATCGTCCCGATGGCCGTATTTTGCCATCATCATAGCAATGATTTCCTCCTCACTGTGATCAGGGAAGAGTTCGATCATGTCGTAAGCAACTTCGTCCACAGAGTGAACAGAGCCGGAGCAGCTGTCCAGAACGATGTTATATCCATTTAATTTGTACTGATGTACCATCTTGGGGTCCTCCAAACGATTTATACATAAAAAATGCTGCCGGGAAGGGCAGCATTTTTACTAATCACAAAGGATTATTTGTTGGTGTTTTCGCATTTCTGGTTTGCAACACCACAGCTGGTTTTGCAAGCAGACTGGCAGGAAGTCTGGCATTCGCCGCAGCCGCCGTTTTTGCAGGATTTGCACAGGTCACGGGTTTCGAGAGTTTTGATTCTTTCCATCGTTCATTTCTCCTTTGGAATGGATTTTTTTGCTATTCGGGAAAGAATAGCTACTTACAATAGGATAGCATATTTACGCCCAATCGTCAAGCTGTTTTCCTTAATGAGCGTCCCGACCACCGCGGCCTTTTTTCCAGCTGCCGCTGAGATAGAACACAGCACCGATGACAAAAGGAGTAAAACCAGCCAGCGCATCGCCCAGCCAGAAGCCCAGATAACCCCAATCAAGCAGGATACCAAAGACAACCGCAAGACCGATTCGCATAACGATACCGTCCAAAATGGCGGTGGCAAAGTTGCATTTGTAGTTACCGGAACCGTTGATCAGGGCGTTCATGCCGGAACGGGCGGCAGAGCCGTAGAACATCAAGGCAGCGATGGGAATGTAGTCCAGCGCAATGCGGAGAACCGCCTCGTCCTGTGTAAAGATGCGGAAGATCTGCATTGGCCACTGCCATACAGCAACGGTAAAGAAGGTAGCAACCACAGTCGTGATGGCGAAGATGATCAGGACGATCTTCTTCACACGCTCAAACTGTTTGGCGGCAATATTCTGTCCCACCATGCTGGAGCCGGCGTTGTTGATCGCATTGGAGATCAGGTTGGCAACGCTGCTGAACTTGTTGGCGATGCCGGCAAAGGCGGAAACCGCCACGCCGTAGGAGTTGATCCAGCTGTTGACAAAGAGCTTGGAGAACTGGACCGAGGCGGATTTGATGGCCATAGGAGTACCCAGCTTGATCAAATCAGACAGCATCTCCCGATCCGGATGAAGGAAGTCCCGGATTGTAATATTCAGCTCAAATTCTTCCTTGTGCTTCAGCAGGAAAACAGCGCAGAGCACAAAGCTGGTTCCCTGAGAGAGAACAGTAGCCAGCGCCGCACCGGTAGCGCCGGTGTGGAAGAAAGAAACGAAAATGATATCCAAAATCAGATTCATGACAGCGGCAAGGCTGATGAAAACGAAGGGGTGCTTGCTGTCGCCCATTCCGCGGAGCACCGCGCTGCACATGTTGTAGCCATAGATAAACAGCAGACCCAGCGCGGATACGGTGGAGTAACCCAGAGCCTGAGCATAAGCCTCCTGCGGCACATTCATCAGCTGCAGAATGGGACCGCGGAACAGCAGACAGAGTGCACTGATTCCAATGGAGCAGCACAACAGGAAGGTAAACATGGTAGCAACAAAGCGGCCGATTTTGTGCCGTTCATTGGCGCCGATAAACTGAGAGATCAGAACCTGTCCTGCCGCGGAAAAGCCCATGGCAATGAAGGTCATAAAGTGGGAGACATCGCCGCCGACCGATACCGCAGACAGGCCGACCTGTCCCAGTACCTGACCCACAACGATCATGTCCACCATGTTGTAAACAACCTGCAGCAGGTTGGACAGGAAGAGTGGGGCAGCAAAAATAGCCAGTTGTTTGGGGATATTACCGCTGGTGAAGTCGGTAATTCTTGAGGTTTTTGTCATGGATACTCATCCTTTTCTTGTTGATTCTTTTATTTTAGCACAGTTTTTCAGCGCTGTCCAAGGGGAAATACCTTTTCTTCTGCTTCAGCAGCGGCTATAATGAAAGAAATATTGTGAGATTTTTAAGCAGAAGCTGTGTATTAGGGTGAGAGGAGGGAAGTTCATGGAAGATGAAAAGATCGTTCAGCTGTATTGGGAGCGAAGGGAAGAAGCAATCCCGGAGACTGCAAAGAAGTATGGCACCTACTGCGGCAGGATCGCGCGTAACATCTTGGGCAATGCAGAGGATGCGGAGGAATGTGTCAACGATACCTACCTGCAGGCATGGAAAGCCATGCCGCCTCATCGTCCGGGAGTACTGTCCACTTTTCTGGGGAAGATCACACGGAATCTGTCCTTCAACCGCTACCAATGGTTGAGAGCCGAAAAACGGGGAGGCGGGGAGCTTCCGCTGGTGCTGGATGAATTGGCCGAGATCGTTTCCGGTCAGGAGGATGTAGAGCGAGAAATGGATCGCCGGGAGCTGCTGCAGCTCATTCAGACCTTCCTCAATCAGCTTCCCAAAAAGAAACGCAGCATCTTTCTGTGCCGCTATTGGTATAACGACTCTGTGAAGGCTATTGCAGAGCGCTGGGGCATGAAGGAAACGGCCGTGTCCATGACCTTGAGTCGTCTGCGTCTGCAGCTACGGGAGCAATTAAGAGAAAGGGGCTTTGATCAATGACGAAGGAACAGCTTTATGAGATCCTTGCCGATGTGGATGCGCAGCAGGTAGCAGAGGCCCACAAAGCCCGAAAGAACAGCAAGCTGCTTTGGCTGCGCCGAGCGGCATTGGCAGCCTGCTTCTGTTTGATTTTGGGTGGACTGCTGCTGTGGAAGCTGGATCACCGCTGGCCGATTCGGATCGTGACGATGGAAGCTCAGCCTGAAAACGGCGGCGAGGAAATTGCCACCATTCCTCGTTGGGAGGAAATGGAGATCTATGAGCAGTATTACGAGATCCAGTACAATGGAAAGCGCTATACGACCCGTGCAGCGCAGCTCAGCGCTTCGCAGTTGGGGAAGGAGCTGGCACAGGTCACAGCCCTTGGCTGGGACGAATACGCTGATTTGGACGGGAAAGACGGAAAGCGCAGTACAACAGCCCACCTGTATGAGCTGAAAGGTATCGCCATGGACTGCGCGCTGGCGCTGCAGTACGAAGGGACAGAAGGCTACTATGTCTGTGTCAACTCCAGCTATCGTCCGGAGACCTTGGGTCAATTTATCAACGACTTAAATCTGCGGGAGAATCTGTCCTTTGGTACGGTGTATTATAATTATCGCAAGCCGATTTCTGATGTGTACACAACGGTACAATTTCAGGATGTGGCAGTGGAACAGATTTGGGAACTGCTTCTCAGTTCTGAGGAGGCACTCAATGACCACAATGATTTGAACTGGGATCCGAAAAAGATTCTGGGCATCTCGGTGGATGTTCCGCTGTTGGGCTATCGCAACATCAGTATTTCCGTGCTGGAAGAAGGCTATATCAAAACCAATATTCTGGACACGGGCAAGCGCTTCTATATCGGTGAAGAGCGAACCCAGGCCTTTGTGGGCTATGTGCTGCAGGAATGTGAGGGTTATGAGGAGATCCTCGTCTTCGGCATCGGAGAGGGCGTACCGGAATAAAAAACCGCTCCACCCATCGGTGGAGCGGTTTTTCTATCTTTTGCTGAATCCAACGATACCAAAGGCGCTTGGGCCGCCGTGGCAGGTGATGACACAGCCGGTCTTCATCCAGTCAATGGACTGGAAGCCCAGTTCCCTTGCGCTATGCTCTGCCAGAGTCTTGATCTCCTGCGGCAAACCGGGGGATTCGATAAAGGTCACATGTTCCTTCTCCAGATCATGGGCCTCACTGTATTCCTGAATCAGCTTCGGTACGACCTTGTTCAGGTTGCCTCTGTACTTTTTCTTAGCCAGCAGCTTGCCGTCCAGAATTTCGATGCAGGGATGCAGATTCAGCAGATTGCCGGTCAAAGCTACCACATTGCTGACTCTGCCGCCGGCACGGAGATAGTCCAGATTTTTTGGAATAAAGCACATATTGCAGCGGGCACCCAGCTCTTTGACCAGGGCAGAAGCCTGTTCTACGGTCATAGAAGGGTCAGCATTGATGCGGCGGGCGGTCTCCATGGTCACAACGGCCTGACCGACAGAAACATGCTTGGTGTCCACACTGCTTACATAATCCCGATCCTCTGCCGCCAGCAGCGCATTCTGATAGGAGCAGGTGGTGATGGCAGAGTAGGCCAGGTGCAGAATCTGTGCCTCCGGGTACTCCTCATGGATTTGGTCAAACACTTTTGCGAAATCTTCCGGAGAGCTGGCGCTGGTATGAGGCACCTCGCCCTTTGTGCGCTCA
>JAGALG010000212.1 GCA_017848075.1 Oscillospiraceae bacterium
CCATCGCTCTCATGCGTATGGCTGGTATCGAAGCTTACAACATCTCCGGCGGCTGGAACAATGGTGTTTCCAAAGCAGAAGGTATTGCTGATTTGACCTCCACCAAAAATGCTACCCTGAACTACGGTTCTCATTCTGTTGATTCCGAAGTAGTTGCTGCTGTAAAAGAGTACTACACTCTGGCTACCAAAAACGGCAAATTCAACATCAGCAACTCTGCTGCAAAAGATCTGATCGCTAACGACGATGTTTATCTGCTGGATGTTCGCGCTGAAAATGACCACCTGAAACAGTGGATCGCAGGCGTTGACAAAAACATCCCATTCGGCGAAGGCATGGCAAAATCCTTCACCAGCGTTCTGCCAAAAGACAAACGCATCCTGGTTCAGTGCTACTCCGGTCAGACCGCTTCCCAGACTGTTGCAGTTCTGAGAATCCTGGGCTACGATGCGTGGAACCTGTCCGGCGGTACCAACGGCTGGATCAGCGCAAACCTGCCAATGGTAAAAGCTACTACCCAGCAGTTCCTCAACAGCAAAGTGAAAAAATACTTCGCTAACCTGCAGGGCAACAACAATGTAGCTGCTGCTACCTTCCTGAAAGACGCTGAAACTCCAAAAGACTGCGTAATCATCGACATCCGTGACGCTGCTGACTACGCTAACGGCCATGTAAAAACCGCTATCAATGTTCCTTATGGCGTTGACATTGCAGAAGCTCTGGACAAAATTCCTAACGACAAACCAGTATATGTTTACTGCTACTCCGGTCAGACCGCTTCTCAGGCTATGATGCTGCTGCGTATGGCTGGTAAAGAAGCTTACAATGTATCCGGTGGCTGGAACAACGGTATCTCCAAAGTTTCCGGTTACGCAGCTCAGGTAAACAAAATGAACTATGTATTCTCTGATGCTACCTACGCAGTAGACGCTGACATCAAAGCAGCTGTAAAATCCTACTTCGAAGGCATTGCAAAAGAAACCACCAACAAAAAAGGTAACATCTCTGCTGCAAATGTAAAAGCAGTTCTGAACGATTCCAACTATCAGGTAGTTGACCTCCGTTCCGCTGCTGACTACGCAAAAGGCCACATCGAAGGTGCTATCAATGTTCCTTACGGCAGAGGCATGCAGAACCTGTTCGGCACCCTGCCAAAAGACAAAACCCTGATTCTCCAGTGCTACTCCGGTCAGACTGCTTCCCAGGCTATGGCTGGTCTGAGAGTAATGGGTTACAAAGCTTACAACCTGTCCGGCGGTATGAACAACGGCTGGCTGGCTGCAGGCAACGAACTGGTAAAATAATTTCTCTCCGCGCCTCATAAATGAAGAAAGACCGCAGTCCTTCGGGACTGCGGTCTTTCTTTTGCTTATGCAAGGAAATCGATGATGCTGTCTGCCACGGCATTGGCAGTGGCGAAAAGGCTGTCCTCGCTGCGGAGGCTGTCGTATTCCTCCGGGCTGCTGATAAAGCCCATTTCCACCAGCATACCAGGGCAGAGACTGTTGCGGGTCACAAAGTAATTGCTGTAATAGCAGCCCCGCAGCTCCCGGCCGGTGCCCTCTGTCAAGGCAGAGAGGACACTTTGGGACAGCTCCCGGCTGATGTTCTCGTAGTAATAAACCTCAGTGCCCTTGGCCTTCAGGTCATTGGCGCTGCCACCCACACTGTTGCAGTGGAGGGAGATGAAGAAGTCTGCTTCTACCTGCCGGGTCATGTCCACCCGATCGTGGAGAACAATTTTCTCATCCTCCGGAAGATCCGTGGTCACACTCATCACCACGGTAGCGCCCAAAGATTCCAAGCGCTTCTGCAACGCGATAGCGTGGGCCATGGTGATATCGTTCTCCACCGGGCCTTCCCCGTTCAGGACACCCAAAGCGCCCGGATCAAAGCCGCCGTGACCGGCATCCACCACAACGGTGGTATTGGACAAAGGCCGTTCCTCCGTGCCCAGCTCCGGAGGAGCATTGAAGAAGATACGGATACTGCCGTCCTCCTCATAGCGCACATCGTAACCCAGCAGAGACTTTCCTTCTTTTAAATAGAAGCTGAGGGTTACAGAATCCTCGCTGCTGCTGATCCGTGCCTTTTCAAACAGGCTGCTATCCTTTACGGACAGATTGCCGACTCCCTTCATATGATAGAAGCGGAGCACCACTTTTTCACTGTTCATGTAGCCTTTGAAAGCAGAGGGAACGCTGCCCTGGAGAGTCAGGTACTCGCCGCCTTCTCCCCTGCTCCAGCTTTGGCTGCGAATATGATTTTCCACGGAGGGGTCACCCTCCACCAGATCAAGAAATTCCTTCTTGATCCAACCGCCCATAGACAGCTGTGCCAAATCTCCGCTGAAGGTCAGCACTTTATCCTGTGCTCCGGCATTGAGCATGGCAACAAAGTTGCTGCTCATATCGTCGCTTTCATACACGGTGCTGGCATGTTGATTGACTGCAACTGTCGGCTGACTGCCTTCCTCCAGTACCGTCAGAGAACCGACGGACTTCACTGTGGAAACTGCCCCCTGGTAGGTCAGGGTGTAAGTGATGCTGTCAATCTCTCCGGCTTCCAACTGGATCGTTCCCCGAAAGACTGCCGGTACACCATTTTCCGCAGTAGCAGCCACCTGCTCCAGCTCCACGGTCTGTCCCGCTGCGGTAGCTGTAACCCTGGCACCGGAAGGGGCCGTACAGCGCAGCGTGTACTCCCCGGCAAAGGTCATATCGTTATAGGTTGGCTTTGCCGCCGTAAGCTTTGTGGTTTTGACCACCGTATCTGCTGTCTTTTCCCGGGTAATAACGACGGTTTGGCTCACATCACCGTTGCGGATAGTGAAGACATTCCTGCCCAGCACCAGTTCCACCAGTACGCCCCAGCTGCCCAGTTGGCCCCGGTATTCCACCGCCTGACCGTTGACCGTCAGGTTTTTGCCGGGATCTGAGGTTCCAGTGATGTAATACTTGGCTGCGGTAGTGCTGACAGCGGAACTTGGTTTCGCTACCGTCAGCGTCTGTGTTGTGGAAAGATCAACGCCTGTGTTGGTGATGCTTTCCTTATCCTGATAGCTCCGTGCGGCGGATACCGGCAGTGTACCCATACAAAGGGACAGCGTCACCAGACCGGACAGAGCCAGCGCCTTCATTTTGCGCATCGTACTCCTCCTTCACAATGGATTACCTTCATTGTAGCATGAAAGGAGGCCGTGGAAAAGGGCGCACAAGAAAGTTTACAAATCGGCGCATAGCAAAAAAGAGATGCCGCAGCATCTCTTTTCTCTCAGCATGAAGCTTACAGCTCACCCTGGCTGTAGGCCTTCAGGTAAGCGTTGATGAAGGGGTCGATATCGCCGTCGATAACGGACTGGATATTGCCGCTTTCAAAGTTGGTGCGGTGGTCTTTGACCAGCGTGTAAGGCATGAACACATAAGAGCGGATCTGGGAACCCCAGGCAATGTCCTTGTGCTCGCCTTTGATGTCCTCGATCTTCTCCAGATGCTCCCGCTCTTTGATCTGTACCAGCTTCGCTTTCAGCATTTTCATGGCAACCTCGCGGTTCTGATGCTGGCTGCGCTCCAGCTGGCTGGCAACGATAACGCCGGTCGGAATGTGGGTAATGCGGATCGCAGATTCGGTCTTGTTAACATGCTGACCGCCTGCACCGCCGCTGCGGTAAGTATCCACCTTCAGGTCGGACATTTTGATTTCAATGTCAGTGCTTTCGTCCAGCTCCGGCATGACCTCAATGGAGGCAAAGGAAGTGTGGCGTTTGCCCGATGGATCAAAAGGAGAAATGCGAACCAGACGATGAACGCCGGATTCGGATTTCAAAAAACCGTAAGCATTGGTGCCGGTAACGGAGATGGTCAGACTCTTGATGCCAGCCTCCTCACCGGAGAGGTAGTCCAGAATCTTGGTCTTCATGCCGTGAGCCTCGGCCCAGCGGTTATACATGCGGTAGAGCATCTCCACCCAGTCCTGCGCTTCGGTGCCGCCGGCTCCCGCATGGAAGGACATAATGGCAGAGTTGTGGTCATAGTCGCCGGAAAGCAGCGTTTCCAGCTTTTGCTCCTCGATCTGTTTATCCAGCTGACGAATGGCGCCTTTCAGCTCGCCCAGCATGGCTTCATCATCGGGAGCTTCCAGCTCGATCAGCTCCATCATGGTAAGGGTGTCCTCGTATTTGCGAACCAGCTCTTCAAAGTGGTGAATGGTGTCGTTCAATTCTTTTTGCAGTTTCAAAATCTTCTGGGAAGTCTCCAAGTTGTCCCAGAAGCCAGAAGCACTGACTTTCAGCTCCAGCTCCTCCTTCTTTTTCAGAAGAGCCTCGTAGCCGAGGGCGGAGCGAAGATCCTCCAGCCGGGGCTGCAAAAGATTCAGTTCCTGTTTCAAGTCTGCTGCCTGAAGCATAGCGTTCCTCCAAGTGTGTGATGATAGTTATAGTATATTATATACCCTATCCCGGAAATTGTCAAAAAAACTTGAGGGAACTCTGTTTTCGTCACGAATCCTTCATGATTTCTACTGGATTTTTTTACATTGCTGCGGTATAATGTGTATCATGGACAAAATCCCGGATGTTTCATCCATCCATTATCATAGAGGAGGAACCTTATGAATTATCACG
>JAGALG010000026.1 GCA_017848075.1 Oscillospiraceae bacterium
GACATAATTACTACATAATGGAGCTGACCTGTATGTCCTGCCTGTTCTGTAAGATCATTGCCGGCGAAATCCCATCCAACAAACTGTATGAGGATGATAAGATTTTGGCCTTCTATGATATTTCTCCAATCGCACCGGTTCATTTTCTGGTGATTCCAAAAGCGCATATTGCATCCATTGATGAGATCAATGGTGAAAACAGCGCCGTTGTTGCTTATATCTTTGAAAAGATTCCGGAGCTGGCTGCAAAGGCTGGCATTACCAATGGCTACCGTGTGATCTCCAACTGCAAAGAGGACGCCGGTCAGACTGTTCCGCACCTTCACTTCCATGTGCTGGGTGGCAAAACGATGAATTGGGAGGTTTAATCCATGGATAAATTCTATACTCTCAAGGTGGCAGGTCTGGAAAGACAGCTTCCACTGTGTCCAATCGCTGAAAATGTATATATCGCTGCTTTTGTTATGTTCTCTGATGTGGAACTGACCGTTGCCTGCGCAGAGGAACTGCTGAAAAAGGCACCAGACTTTGATGTTATCGTTACTGCAGAATCCAAAGGAATTCCTCTGGCTTATGAAATGTCCCGTCAGTGCGGTAAAAAATACATTCCGGCCCGCAAAATGCACAAATTGTATATGACCAATGCGAAATCTGTCGAAGTGAAATCCATCACGACAGATAAAGTACAGACCCTCTTCCTGTCCGGAGAGGATATGGAATACATGAAAGGCAAAAAGGTGCTGATCGTGGACGATGTTATTTCTACCGGTGAATCCCTCCGTGCACTGGAGGTTTTGGTGGAAACCGCAGGCGGCATCATTGCAGGCAAAGCTGCCGTTCTGGCAGAGGGCGATGCAGCAAAACGGGAGGACATTTTCTTCCTGGAAGAGCTGCCAATCTTTGTTGAGTAAACTTAAAGGAGAATCCGTATGTTCAAGCGACCGTTCTTTCTGGCAGGCTGTCTGTGCCTGACCGTAACAGCGGTCGCTTTTTTCTGTTCCTTTCCTTGGTGGAGCGGTCTGCTGTTTCTGGTTCTGCCGCTGTTGGCGGTACTGTTCGCTCATAAAGAGCGGAGAGGAGTTTTGCTCTTTGCCGGATTGGTCACAGCACTCAGCTGTTTATCTGTGACCCTTTGGCAATTCCATGGGGAAGAAGTGGAGGAGCTGGCAGGACAAACAGTCTGGCTGGAAGGCGTTGTTACCGATGTTCAAAGCTATGACAGTATGCTGCTCTATAAGGTGGAATCCCAGCTGAGCGGCAGAAAATTCCAGGTAGATCTATCCTCTTACAGTATGGAGCGGATCGAGCCGGGTCATGGCTTCCGGGCCTTGGTTCAGCTGGAGGAAAAAGAGGAACGCTACTGGGGCAGCGGAACTTTGCTGCAGGGAACCTGCAGTAGTTTACAGGATTTGGGAGAAATTCCGAGCATAAAAGGTTTCGCTTTGCAGCTAAGAGAAAAGCTGAAAGAACGGATCACCCACTTGTACAGTGGTGTTGGTCGGGAAGTGATGCTGGGCTTGCTCTTAGGGGAAAAGGATCTTCTTTCTGAACGAACGGAACAGGTGTTCCAATGGAGCGGAACTTTGCATTTGCTGACCGTCAGTGGTTTTCATA
>JAGALG010000213.1 GCA_017848075.1 Oscillospiraceae bacterium
CCCGTGCCTGTGGCCACTGTCTGGTGGTCAACAGCAAGGCGCTGG
The DNA here is from genome assembly GCA_017848075.1 of Oscillospiraceae bacterium. Classification (GTDB taxonomy): domain Bacteria; phylum Bacillota; class Clostridia; order Oscillospirales; family Ruminococcaceae; genus Negativibacillus. The sequence goes on from JAGALG010000213.1 coordinate 46, forward strand.
AGCTGTTGGGCGTGACTGCCGATACCCCACAGCCGGAGGGCGGCTCCATCGGCATGGAGGACGGTGTGCCCAACGGCCAGTTCTTCGATAACGCCATGGATCCGGTGTACGCTGCTGTGCCGGCTCCGTCCAAGGAGGCGGTCAAGGACATGATCCGCCGCTCCTGCAAGGCGCTGAACGCCTATGGCATCACCAGCTGCCAGACGGACGACTACTCCAGCTTCCGCAGCGTGCCCTGGCAGCAGATCAATGAGGCTTACAGGGAACTGGAGGCCAGCGGCGAGCTGAGCGTCCGGGTCTATGAACAGGCCAACTTCACCTCCGTGCCGGAGCTGGAGGACTACATTGCCGCCGGAAACCAAAGCGGTACAGGCAGCCTGCTCTTCAAGGCAGGCCCGCTGAAAATGCTGGGCGACGGCGCTTTGGGTGCACGGACGGCTTATCTGTCCCAGCCTTACGCCGATGATCCCTCCACCTGCGGTCTGCCGGTGTTCAGCCAGCAGCTAATGGACGACATGGTGCTCTGCGCCCACAAAAACGGCCTGCAGATCGCCGTTCATGCCATTGGCGACGCTTGTCTGGACAGCGTTCTCTCCGCCTATGAAAAGGCTCTGGCCGCTTACCCACGAGAGGATCACCGCCACGGCATCGTTCACTGCCAGATCACTCGCCCCGATCAGCTGCAAAAAATCGCGGAGCTGGGGCTGCATGTATACGCACAGAGCATCTTTTTGGACTACGATATCCGCATTGTGGAGCCTCGTGTGGGCAAGGAGCTGGCAGACAGCTCCTACAGCTGGAAGACCCTGATGGAGCTGGGCGTTTCCGTCAGCAACGGCAGCGACTGCCCGGTGGAACTGCCGGATTGTCTGGCCTCCATGCAGTGCGCCGTGACCCGCAGAAATCTGCAGGGCGATTTGGGCCCTTACCTGCCGCAGCAGGCCTTCTCCGTACAGGAGGCTCTGGACAGCTATAGCAGCCGGGCCGCTGAGGCCAGCTTTGAGGAGGCGGTCAAAGGCCGCATCCAAAGCGGCATGCTGGCAGACTTCGTGATTCTGGGCGGCAACCCCTTCACCTGTCCGGCAGAACGCATCAAGGATATCCCTGTACTCTCCACCCGTTTGGGCGGAAGAGAAGTCTTTCACCCTTAAATCCGGGGGATGGAGTGCGCTTCAAACTTGCTCCCCTTCCAAAAGTGTGTTATGATGCCAATGGAATGATTTTTATTTTCAGGAGGTAACAAACCATGGCCAATGATGTGAAAATCCTCAAACGCAGCGAGATGGACCCGGCAGTGTGCTGGAACCTGTGCGACCTGTTTCCAAGCGATGAAGCATGGAACGAGGAGTTTAACGCCTGTCAGGAGCTGCCGGCTCGTGCCGCTGCTCATCAGGGCAAGCTGGGCAGCAGTGCTCAGGCTCTGTACGACTTCCTCAGCGAAAACGAGGAAATCGAAAATCGGGTGCGCAAGCTCTTTGTGTACACCATGCTCAAAGGCGACCAGGATACCGCCAACTCCACCTATCAGGCAATGAAGGGCCGCTGCTTCGGCTTCACCGTGAAAATGAACAGCGCTGCTGCCTTTGCTGACCCGGAGCTGGTTGCCATCCCGGAGGAAACCCTGGAGCAGTTCTACAAAGAAAAACCAGAGCTGGAAAAATATCGCCGCTACCTGACCAAGGCTCGTCTGGCGAAAAAACATATCCTCTCCCCAGAGGAAGAAAATCTGCTGGCTGCTGCCGCTCAGCTGGGTAACAGCCCAAGCAACATCTTCAACACCCTGCACAACGCAGACCTGAAATTCCCGGCTGCTGTGGACAGCGAAGGAAAAGAACACGCTGTGACCAACGGCTCCTTCGTTTCCCTGCAGCGCAGCGATGACCGTGTTCTCCGTGAAAACGCCTTCAACGCTTACTACGGTGTCTATGACGCTCACCGCAATGCTCTGGCTGCCATGATGAACGCCGAAATCAACAAAAACATCTTCTTTGCCCGGGCAAGAAAGTACGATTCCGCTCTGCAGAGCTCCATGGAGCCGGTGGAGGTTCCGGAATCCGTTTACCACAACCTGCTGGAAGCTGTGCATCAGAACATGGATAAAATGCATCGCTACATGGCTCTTCGCAAGAAGGTTATGGGTCTGGACGAGATGCACATGTACGACATCTACACCAGCATGCTGCCGGATTCCGATGAGGAAATCTCCTTCGAGAGAGCCAAAGAGGAAGTGCTGGAAGCAACCAAGGTGCTGGGTGAAGAATATACCACCAACCTGAAACACGGCTTCGAGAACCGCTGGATCGATATTTACGAAAACGAGGGCAAGCGCTCCGGTGCTTACTCCTGCGGCAGCCCGGTTCATCCTTATGTCCTGCTGAACCACAAAAACAACCTGAACAGCCAGTTCACCCTGGCTCACGAGATGGGTCATGCCATGCATTCCTACTTCTCCAGCAAGAACCAGCCGTCCATCTACTCCGGCTATGTTCTCTTTGTGGCAGAGGTGGCTTCCACCTGCAACGAAGCTCTGCTGATGCAGTACCTGCTGGGCAAGACGACCGATAAGAAACAGCGCGCTGTGCTGATCAACTACTTCCTGGAGCAGTTCCGCTCCACCGTATACCGTCAGGCACTGTTCGCTGAGTTCGAGCTGAAGGCTCACCAGCTGGCTGAACAGGGCGAGACCCTGACCGCTGATGTGCTCAGCAAGATCTACTACGATCTGAACAAGGAATACTACGGCGATGCCATGATCGTGGATAAAGCCATCGAGATGGAATGGAGCCGTGTACCACACTTCTACCGTCACTATTATGTATATCAGTACGCTACCGGCTTCTCCGCTGCCATTGCTCTGTCCAAACGGATTTTGGAGGGCGGCGAAAGCGCAGTACAGGATTATCTGAAATTCCTGTCCGGCGGCAGCTCCACCGATCCGGTGAGCCTGTTGAAGATCGCCGGTGTGGATATGTCCACTCCAAAGCCGGTCAACGACGCACTGACCCTCTTCGGTGAGCTGATCGATCAGCTGGAAGAGCTGGTAGAGGAAGGGTTCTAAGACGCGATTGTAGAAAAAACCTCCGGGAAACCGGAGGTTTTTGTTTTGGGGTTTTGCGCTTAGCCGAAATCGTGTCGACTGCCAACATCGCTGCCCAACGATTCAAAAATACAGATGATGCGTTCGATCCGCTGGAAACAGTCTGCATCATCCAGACTATCATCCACAAGAACAGCTTTGATTTCCTGCAGGGCCTTGTAGCAAGCCATTTCCACCATGGATTGTGCTTCCGGAAGGTGAAGTACTTGGTATTCTTCGCCGCCTTTTTCAAGAATCAGCTGACTGAGTATTTCTTTATATAGTTCCATTGTTCCTCTCCTTAGTACTTATTGGTACTGTACACCACATTATAGTTTTCTTTTGAGTTATTGTCAATAGTATTAAAAAGTACTATTGAGGAGGGGTAACATGCTCTTTCCACGCTTACGGGATTTGAGAGAAGATCAGGATCTGCGTCAACAGGAAATCGCTGACTATCTGGGCATTAGTCAAACCGTGTATTCCAGATATGAGCGGGGATTTCAGGTCATTCCGGTGATTCATCTGCTGAAGCTGGCTGATTTTTATCACACCTCTACAGACTATTTGCTGGGAAGAACCAACGACCCACGACCCTATAAGAACAAATAAAAAGAGCCTGTTCCTTTTTGGGGGACAGGCTCTTTTTTAGTATCGCAAAGCAAATAAGGTGACTCTGAGCGGCTGCTTGCTCGTTCCCCCTCTCAGTCAGCTTCCCCCCAAAGGGAAGGCATGGGCGATGGACGGGAGTTTGAGTGTAAATGTTAGGGCTTTGCGCTTATCAAGATTGCGTGTACCGAAAGCCTCCCCTATGTAAGGGGAGGTGACACGGCGAAGCCGTGGCGGAGGGGTTGTCAATCCCTCAGTCAGCTGCGCTGACAGCCTTCGGCCCGGGTCGCAAGCACAGCTTGCTCCCCGCTTTGGCTAAAAACATGCTACTAGCATGTTTTTTAACGCGTCGCGCCCTTTACACAAGGGAGCCTTTGTCGCCCCCCTCATTCGTCAGCTTCGCTGAGGGCAATGGAAAATTTTTTCTGCTAAAAGTATTGCAGTGCTTTAAAGCGTGAGTTATAATGGTAGTCAATCCAAATTCTCAGAATCG
>JAGALG010000214.1 GCA_017848075.1 Oscillospiraceae bacterium
AGCTGGACTTCATCTCTGTGGATGTGTCCTTCATCTCCCTGACTTTGGTTCTGCCGGTAGCACATCGTTTCCTGAAGGAAGGAAAGACCATGGTCTGCCTGGTGAAGCCGCAGTTTGAAGCCGGAAAAGAAAATGTGGGCAAAAAAGGCGTTGTTCGGGATCCGAAGATCCACGAAATGGTTATCGAAAAGGTGGCCAACTTTGCAAGCCAGCAGGGTTTTGCCATCCTTGGTTTGGACTATTCCCCAATCAAAGGTCCGGAAGGCAACATTGAGTACCTGCTCCATTTAGGCAAGCAGGAGGGCGGCGAGGCGCTCAGCCACGAAACGGTGGAGACTGTGGTAAAAACAGCTCACGAAAGCCTGTAAGGAGGCGATGGAATGAACTTTCTTATCATTCTGAATTTAGGCAAGAAAAATTCCATGGAGTGTGCCATCCGCACGGTCCATATTCTGAAATCAAGAAACTGCCGTGTCTTTGTGCCTCAGAATTACATGGAGGCTCTGGAAAATCTGTCGGTGGAAGCCTTTGATCCGGAGACCGATCGGGATCTGATCGATATGGTAATCACCATCGGCGGCGATGGTACGCTGATCCACAGCGCCACCACAGCCATCGAACTGGATAAACCCATCATTGGCATCAACGCCGGACGGCTGGGCTTCCTGACCGAGCTGGAGCACTATGAACTGGACAATCTGGTACAGCTCTGCGAAGGCAATTACGAAATTCAGGAGCGCATGGTTCTGGAAGTAAAGCACGGCCACAAGGACGGCTCCATTGACACACATCTTGCTGTCAACGATGCGGTTATCAGCAAAGAGGACATGAACGCAAGGGTAGCGGATATCGATGTGCAGCTGCGCAGCGGCTACATCAATAGCTACCGTGCCGATGGCCTGATCTTTTCCACACCGACCGGCTCTACAGCTTATTCTCTGTCTGCCGGCGGCCCGATTGTCTGTGCCGGTATGCAGGCCATGATCGTAACACCGATCTGTCCTCATTCTCTCTTCTTCCGCTCCATGGTATATGGACCGCAGGAGGAACTGACCGTGCAGGCCAAGTACATCAACAACTCCGATATCCTGATGATGTCCATTGACGGCAAAGATGTCATCAAGGTGGAGCCGGGCGACTGGGTCAAGATCGTCCGTTCTCAGCAGTCGATGAAATATGTTGTTCTGTCCAAGAACAATTACTATAAGAAACTGACGGATAACTTTACCAACAGGAGGTAACTATGAAAGCGAAGCGTCACGCAAAGATCCTTGAACTGATCAGCAGCAAGCATATCCACACTCAGGAGGAACTGCAGGCTGAACTGAGCGACGGCGGTTTCCAGGTGACACAGGCCACCGTTTCCCGCGACATCAAAGAGCTGCGTCTGATCAAATCTCTGTCCAATGACGGCAGCTATCACTACACCACCCATCAGAAGGAAAAGGGCAGCGACTTGTCCTTTAAATTCCATGCCATCTTTGCGGAATCGGTTCGCGGCGTGGACTACGCTCAGAATCTGGTTGTGGTGAAATGCTACACTGGTATGGCCAATGCGGCCTGTGCAGCGCTGGACTCCATCCACTGGGACGGTCTGGTGGGCACCATTGCCGGCGATGATACCATTCTGGTGGTAATGCGCAGCGAAGCAATGGCAGAGCGCATGATCGAAGATCTGAACAAGCTGATCCATTAGGACTTGCCAGGAAAAAGCCGAACACCTCCCCCGACACGGGGAGGTGATTTTGTATCAGGTAAGGAGAATCACCATGCTTTCTCAGCTTTACATTAAAAATATTGCCGTGATTCAGGAGGCGGCTATCGACCTGGGTCCCGGCTTCAATGTGTTCACCGGCGAGACTGGTGCCGGTAAAACCATGTTGATCTCTGCTATCAATGGCGTACTGGGCGCAAGACTGAGCCGGGATATCATTCGCTCCGGTGAGGATACGGCGTCGATTTCCGCCCTTTTCACCGGTATTTCTCAGGAGGCTGCCCAGCGCATTGAGGAATTGGGTTATGACTGCGGCGACCGGGAAGTGCTGATCTCCCGGGAGATTGGTGCCAAAAACAGCTGTAAGGTAGGAGGACGACCGGCCACTCTGCAGATTTTGCGGGAGATCGCCTCTCTACTGATCGATGTCCACGGACAGAAGGATAACCACCGTCTGCTGGATCCTCAGTATCACATCGAATACATTGACGACTTCGGAGAATTGGCTCCCTTGCGCCAACAGTACAGCCGGCTTTATGAGCAGCTGTTGGAGCTGCGGAAAAAGCTGCGCTCCATGGAGCAAAGCGATCGGGAGAAGGAGCAGCGTATTGCCCTGCTGCAATACCAGGCAGGGGAGATCGAGGCGGCCAATCTTCAGCCCGGAGAGGACGAAGAACTTGCTTCTCGACGGGACACCATCCGCAATGCGGAGCGGATCCTGAAGCTGACAGCAGAAGCCAAAGCATTGCTGGACGGTGACGATGACAGTGATGGCGCAGCCAATCTGCTGAACCGTCTGTCGGAGGTGCTGGGCAAGCTGAGCCGCTTTGTGCCGGAGCTGACGGATGCAGCGTCTCAGATTACGGAAGCCGCCTATGTGGTGGACGATGTCAGTGGAGAAGTCAGCCGTTATCTGGACCACATGGACTTTGATCCTCGCTCTCTGGATGAAATCGAAGATCGCTTGGAGCTGATCCAGAGCTTTAAGCGCAAATACGGCGCTACGATCGAAGAAATCAATCATTACGGCAAAGAAGCTGCCGAACAACTGCGGCAGATCCAGTTTTCTCAGGAGATCATTGATGGACTGCTGGAGGAGGAGCGGGCTCTGCTGCCCAAGCTGGCGCAGGCTGCCGATGAGCTGACCACAGCCCGACACCAAACCGCAAGAACTTTCCTTTCCCGCATCAAACGGGAGCTGGAGTTCCTCAATATGCCATCGGTGAAGCTGACTGTCAGCGCCGGACGCTGTGATTACAAAGCCAACGGTCAGGACGAGCTGGAGCTCCTCATCAGCTCCAATGCAGGCGAGGCGCCAAAACCTCTGGCAAAGATCGCCTCCGGCGGTGAGCTGAGCCGTGTCATGCTGTCCATCAAGAATGTGCTGGCGGAAAAAGATGCGGTGGGTACGGCTATCTTCGACGAAATTGATACCGGTGTCAGCGGTGCCGCTGCACAGAAAATCGGTAAAAAATTGCAGGAAGTGGCCCAAAACCGTCAGGTCATCTGCGTCACCCATTTGGCTCCGGTGGCAGCCTGTGGCGACAGCCATCTCTTTATCCACAAGGAAGTGGAGGAAGGCCGCACCTACACCCGTGTTGACCTGCTCAGTGAGGAGGAGCATGTGCAGGAGATCGCCCGCATCGTTTCCGGCGAGGACATTACCGAAACTGCCCTGAATAATGCCAGAGAGATGCTCAGTTTAGCACATCAATCTTGACAAAAGCGCTGTCTTTTATTATAATTACCCCATCGGCTATGACGAGAAGAAGTAGCTGGGACGGTTTCTTTCAGAGAGCTTCCGTTTGGTGCAAGGAAGTAAGAGATCCCCGGTGAATACATCTCCGAGCTGCCGCCCGAACGGTTTTCCCAGTAGGCCCGGCCGGTTGCACCCGTTAGCGTGCTGCAGGTTTTCCACAGCGTCCAATAGGCCGCCCAAGACCTGCTGAGGCTCTGTCCGTGAGGGCAGGGTAAATAGAGGTGGTAACGCGACTTTTCGCCCTCTGCTTATTTTTCTGAAAATAGGCAGAGGGTTTTTATTATGCTTATTTTCAAACATTAAAATAAAGGAGACAACAACTATGACTCTCTACGAAGAACTGCAGCGTCGTGGCCTGATCAAACAGACCACCGACGAAGAACACATCAAAGAAATGATCAACAACGGTAAAGCAACCTTCTATGTTGGTTTCGACTGTACCGCAGACTCCCTGACCGCGGGTCACTTCATGGCTCTGACCCTGATGAAACGCCTGCAGATGGGCGGCAACCGTCCGATCGCCCTGATCGGCGGCGGCACCACCATGATCGGCGACCCATCCGGACGTACCGATATGCGTAAAATGCTGACCAAAGAGGACATCGACCACAACGCAGACTGCTTCAAACGCCAGATGGAACGCTTCATTGAATTTGGTGAAGGCAAAGCAATGATGGTAAATAACGCAGACTGGCTGCTGAACCTGAACTATATGGAGCTGCTCCGTGAAGTGGGCCACTGCTTCTCCGTGAACAATATGCTCCGTGCGGAATGTTACAAACAGCGCATGGAAAAAGGTCTCAGCTTCCTGGAATTCAACTACATGATCATGCAGTCCTACGACTTCTACTACATGTTCCAGAAATTCGGCTGCAACATGCAGTTCGGCGGCGATGACCAGTGGAGCAACATGCTGGGCGGTACCGAGCTGATCCGCCGCAAACTGGGCAAAGACGCACACTGCCTGACCATCACTCTGCTGACCGACTC
>JAGALG010000215.1 GCA_017848075.1 Oscillospiraceae bacterium
GCTTTGACCTCTCCCCTTTCGTCTGAAGAAAAAGAAGCCCGTCGGGAACGCAGCGCTTTCTTTGCTTCTCCTCAATTCTGTGCCATTCTGGATAACTATCTGCGCTATATCAAAGCCAATATCCCATTTGAAGATATTTACTATAACGGCAAAGTATTGATGACGCGCCGTCAAATGAGTGACTTTCTGTATAGCAGCAATCGCAATGTTTCCGTGGAAAAATCCTTGCAATTGATCTCCAACCGCATTTGGGACGCTGTTCATCAGGAGCGAAAGCTGCGTATGGAAAAGCTGGTCGCTTTTTATCGTCCGATCAATGAGCATCGCTATGATTACCGTACCTATGCCCGCTACACTTCCATTCGGGAATCGACCCGTTTGAAGCATCGGGTGGATTCCTTCACAACAGTGGATTGTCCCGTTCTCTTCCAACAGCTTCTTCAGAACCGTTCTCTCTTCCTTCGCATGGCAAAGGGCATAGAGCTTCCTGCACAGTGGGAAAGTTATTTGGACGCTGTTCTTGCTTCTATATCCAACAATCACTTGGAATACGGCGCTTCCATTGCATTGATGTACTTGAAATGCAAACTATCTGGTAATAATTTCCCTAATATCAAGCAGGTCGTTGTTGACGAGGCGCAGGATTATTATCCTTTGCACATGAAAATCCTGGGTTCTCTTTTCCCGGAAGCTCGCTTCACTGTTTTGGGCGATATCAACCAGACAATCGAAAAGGAAGCAGGCTTAGCACTTTACGATGATTTTGCTGCCGCTTTGAATCGAAAGAGTTCTGCACTTATCACACTGAACAAGGGATTCCGTTGTTCCTATGAAATCAGCCGCTTCAGTGAACATTTCCTGGAAACCACTTTCCCTGTAGAAGCTTTTGATCGACATGGCAAGGAACCTTGCATCACAAAAGCAAACAACAGCGATGATCTGGCGAGAAAAATTGCCGCAGCCGTTCACAGCTGCAAGGAGGATGGTTGCGAATCCGTTGCTGTCATCTGCAAAACCATGGAGCGAGCCAAAGCTTTGTATGAACAGATCAAAAGCTTTGTCGATTGCAGGATTGTCAGTGACCACAGCAAGACCATCTCTGGTGTCAGCATCCTTCCACTCTATTTGGCAAAAGGCCTGGAATTTGACGCCGCTATTCTGGATGAGGTCAATTACAACAATTATCACACAGCACTGGATAAAAAGCTGCTTTATGTTTGCTGTACCCGCCCGCTCCATCGTTTGGAGCTGTTTTACAGCGGAAAAGAAAGTCCTTTTATCAAAGAGTTGTTATAAAAAGCCAACAGGCAAGGTATGAAAATTCATACCTTGCCTGTTCTTTATATTTTGATTACGGTCAGAAGCAATTTTCTCAATGGAGAAGCAATAATCCATATCAGCCAACTGGTATGCCAGTTTCCACTATAGAAACTGTAGAGCAGATAAACAGCCGTTATCAAACCCCAGTACAGCTGATTAAAATTACTTTGGGACTTCTGTTTCCGACTGTAATCTCCCTCCTGCAGCAATTTCTGATAACTCTCCCAAATGATTCCTACCAGAATAAAACGGCTGACTGCGGCAGAGATCACTACCAACATCAAACATAGACCGATGCACATGATCAAATCTTCTTGTGGATATGCATTACAGAACCACAAAGCCAGGAATAGTGGAACGGTAGATAAGATGCACAGACATACACCAATCATGTTATTCAAGGAATAGCGATCGCGATATTGCAGCTTGAGTTCCTGAACCATACCACTGACGCCGTAAGCGGTCTCAATCGGTTCTTTGTCCAGAAAATCGAAATCTGCTGTATAAGTGCGGCAGGACAGGAACAAAGCCACTGCAGCAGTAATAATCAGAGCTAAGGTTAAAAGGCCGATACCAGCCGCTGCATTCTCACTAATCCAACGAGAACCTCCATTTTCATTTGTCATTTCAGATAATGCTCCTAAGAGAAACAATGGAATCGGTGACAGGATGCAAAGAGCGGTACCCAACGCAACGCGTGGAGCTGTTATTTCCTTTGCTTCCAGAAAACGATTCGCCTCCTCCATTGAAACAAAGTGTACTTCCTGGTCCAAGGGCTGTTCTGTCTCCATCTGCGCTTCCTGCTCTGTATGTTCTTCCATTTCATCTTTTAATAAGTAATCCGTACTGACACCAAACAGACGGCTCATCGTCAGAATCTTGTTCAGATCTGGGATCGACTGAGCACTCTCCCACTTGGAGACCGACTGACGGGACACATTCAACTGCTCTGCCAATTCTTCCTGAGACCAACCGTTCTTTTTGCGAAGCTGCATAATCTTTTCTGCTAAAATCATATCTTCACCTCATTATTTTTGTAATTTCAAAAGACCTTTGCTTTACCTGAAGAATAGCATTTTCTCCTCCGCTACACCAGCAAGAGAACTTGGAAATTTGTCAACTTCAGGTTGCAATGGCTTGATCAAGCCAAAAATTAAGTCA
>JAGALG010000027.1 GCA_017848075.1 Oscillospiraceae bacterium
CCAGCTGCTGCAGCTGCAGCAGGTATTCGATGCCCAGGATGTTGTTTGGCTCCTCCAATAAGGCAGCTACCTCCGGAGAGGCAAGCTCTGCGACAGCCAGAGAGCGAGCCTTGGCGAAGGTCAGACCCTGAGCGAGATAGGGAGCCAGTGCATCATGGAGCGCAGAACTCTGCAGGACAGACACCGCTTGATTCAGTTGCTGGAGATCGCCACATTCGCTGCCAAAGCAAAGAGCAGAAGCACAGCCCATGGCATCAGCCAAAGCCACGCCGCCGAAGGCAAAGCGCTGAGCAGTCGCACAGGCATAGGGTAGCGGCAGTTCGATGATCAGATCGGCGCCGCCTTGCAGGGCCATATAGCTGCGGATCGTTTTATGGAAAAGAGCCGGAGCTCCTCGCTGGACGAAACAGCCGCTCATAATGACGGCAATATGGTCGTAGCCCTGTTGGCGAAGCTGTTGGATCTGCCACTGGTGCCCTCGATGGAAGGGATTATATTCGGCAATAATGACCGCACAGTTCATAACAGACACCCCTTTCTATGAGTCAGATGGGAAAGAAAAGCACTTATTTTTTGGTGACAATGGAAAAAGTGCACAGAATAGCTTGAAAAATTGGACTAACTATAATAATATAGAATATGAACTACTGTGTCAAATTTTTGCACAGTAAAAAACTCTTTAGGAGGAGATTACAATGAAAATCTTAGTTATCAACGCAGGCAGTTCTTCTATGAAATATCAGCTGATTGATATGGAAAACGAAAATGTTATCGCAAAAGGTCTTTGCGAAAGAATCGGCATCGACGGCAAAATCACCCACAAAACTCATGAGGGCAAAGAAGTTGCTGTAGAAGTTGCATTCCCAACCCACAAAGAAGCTTTCGATAAACTGATGGAACTGCTGACCAGCGGCGAAGGCAAAGTAATTGATGATGTAAAAGAAATCAATGCAGTTGGTCACCGCGTTGTTCACGGCGGCGAGAAATTCGTTGAATCCGTTGTTATCACCGACGAAGTTATCAACACTGTTGATGAGCTGTCCGTTCTGGCACCTCTGCACAATCCAGCTAACCTGACTGCAATCAAAGCTTGCATCGAAGTTATGGGCAAAGATGTTCCACAGGTTGCTGTATTCGATACTGCATTCCATCAGACCATGCCAGCAAAAGCTTACATCTCCGGTATGCCATACGAATACTACGAGAAATACGGCGTTCGTAAATACGGCTTCCATGGTACCTCCCACCGCTTCGTATCCTCCCGTCTGGGCGAGATCCTCGGCGGTCTGGAAGGCAAAAAAGTGGTTACCTGCCATCTGGGCAACGGTTCTTCCATCGCTGCTATCAAAGACGGCAAATGCATGGACACCACCATGGGCTTCACCCCACTGGATGGTATCATCATGGGTACCCGTTCCGGCGCTGTAGACAACTCCATCGTTTCCTATGTAGCTGAAAAAGAAGGTCTGTCCTGGGCTGAAATGACCAACATCCTGAACAAAAAATCCGGCTTCCAGGGTATCTCCGGCATTTCCTCTGACTGCCGCGATCTGGAAACCGCTGCAAAAGAAGGCAACGAACGCGCTCAGCTGACTCTGGACAAAGTTTGCTACCAGATCAAACAGTATGTAGGTTCCTACGCTGCTGCTATGGGCGGTCTGGACGCAGTGATCTTCACCGGTGGTATCGGTGAAAACTCCGCTTCCGTTCGTTACAATGTCTGCAAAGACATGGAATTCCTCGGTCTGGAAGTTTGCGAAGAACTGTGCAACAAAGCATCCAGAAAAGAAGCTACCTTCTCCACCGAGAACTCCAAAGTTCAGGCTTGGGTTCTGCCAACCAACGAAGAACTGCTGATCGCTCGCGACACCGCAGAGCTGGTTAAATAATCCTTTGATTATTCTGTATTCTCTATAAGAAAATCCCGGATCCATCGGATCCGGGA
>JAGALG010000216.1 GCA_017848075.1 Oscillospiraceae bacterium
CACGAACATAACGGTTGTAACCGTATCTTGCGATGGAGTACAGCATACCGAACTCAACGTCTTTGGTGGTGATTGGGGTACCGTCAGACCAGGTGATATCGTCACGCAGTTTTACAGTGTAGGTCAGACCGTCATCGGAAATGTCGCAGCTGTCAGCCAGGTAGTAGTCGATGCCGCCTTCAGTGTTTTCCATGAACAGTTTGTCGAACAGAGGACGGGTCATGGTGGTGTAGTCGTCAGAGCCGTTGCCAGCTGGAGACAGAGCATCTGGCATGTAGCTGATTGCCATAGTGAAGGTGTCTCTTACAACTTCTGTTTCTTTTTCGGTTTCGGTTTCTTTTTCGGTCTCGGTGTTGGTGGTGGTTTCAGTGTTGGTGTTGGTGCTTTCAGTCTGCTCGGTTTCGGTGGAACCGCAAGCTGCCATAGACAGGGTCATAGCAGCAGCCAGCAGGAAAGCAAGGATTCTTTTCTGCATAAGAGTATGCCTCCTTTAAATTTGTCCTGTCAGCTCCCTCATGGAGCTGGCCGTGTACAAAGTATGAGACAGTGTTTTTGGCGTAACTATCCCTTTTTTGCACACCTATCGTCATTACTTTAGTACATGAAATTGGATTTATCAAATAGTTATGACAAATAAATTGGAGAATTATAATAGATTTTGTCTATACAACTTCTGTTTTGACCAATATTAACTGACAAGACAGCGGTATGATTTGTGGATAATTTATGGATAATCATATTTTGGAATGGAAATATCAGAAACTTGTATAAACAAAAGTGATTATTACCATTCGGAAAACGAATACAAACAAAACTTGATATCTAAATTTTCAATTTGAAATGACAACAGTCAAGAGGTACTCTTATATTGTAGAACAATTTCGGAAAGGATGAGGACCCTATGAAAGATTCTTTGTTGCTGCAGCCTTTGAAGGTTGGCAATCTGACCCTGAAAAACCGTGTTATGTTCCCACCGTTGACTACCGGATATGAGGAACGGGACGGTTCCATTGGTGAACGCAGTTTGAACTTCTATACCCGCTTGGCCAAAGGCGGTGTAGGATATGTTGTTATCGGCGATGTATCCCCAATCGTAACCTTCTCTCCAACGCCAAAACTTCACGATGACAGCCAGATTCCGGGCTTCCGTAAGCTGGCAGACTCTCTCCATGCCTATGACTGCAAGGTTGCACTGCAGATTTTCCACCCGGAATATGATGTCGCTGCAGTAGGTGCCTTGATCGCGAAATCTCGTCAGGCAGCGATGGAAGGCATGAAAGCCAAAGAGCAGGGTGATATGGCTCTGTTTGCACAGAAAATGGCAGAATCCAAACAATTTGGTGCCCAGTCCGGACAGAAACTGCACCATGATATGCAGCACTATGTTTCCGAGGTATCTGTAGAGACCTTGCAGACCATCAAGCAGTCCATTGCTGACTGTGCGAAACGAGCTGCCATTGCTGGCATTGACGCGATCGAAGTTCACGGTGACCGTCTGTTGGGTTCTCTTTGTTCTGTACTGCTGAACCATAGAACAGACGAATATGGCGGCAGCTTTGAAAATCGTGTCCGTTATGCACTGGAAGTGGTAACAGCCATTAAAGAAGCTGCTCCGGAGCTGATGATCGAATATAAACTGCCTTTGATCACCATCAATCAGGACGGCTCTCTCCGCGGCAAAGGTGGTCTGCAGGAGGCAGAAGCCATTGAATTTGCCAAACTGCTGGAGCAGGCCGGTGTACACATGATTCAGGCAGCACAGGCCAACCATACCGGCAATATGGGTGACACCATCCCACCAATGGGTACGGTACCATACAACTGGACTCTGCCGGTTTGCGAAAAAATCAAGAAAGTTGTTTCCATTCCGGTTGCGACCGTCGGCCGTGTTGTAACGGTGGAGGCCGGTGAGAAAATCCTGAAAAACGGACAGGCAGATGCCATCGGCTATGGCCGTAGCCTGCTTTGTGATCCGGATATTGCCCTCAAAGCAGCAAGCGGTGAGCCAATCCGTAAGTGCATCAACTGCAATAAGGGTTGTGTGGACGCTCTGCAGAATCGCCGCTACCTGTCCTGTGTCCTCAATGCAGAGAATGGTGACGAGGCGACGATCTTCCTGAAAGCGGCAGACAGCAAGAAAAATGTTGTTGTTATCGGCGCCGGTATTGCCGGTCTGGAAGCAGCCAGAGTGGCAGCCAAACGAGGCCACCATGTGGATGTGTACGATATTGCCGAGGAAATCGGCGGCCAGATCAACATCGCAGCAGTTCCACCGAGAAAATCCGAAATTCTTCGTGCGACCGATTACTACCATGATATCTTCCCATCTTTGGATATTTCCCTCCATTTGGGCCAGAGCTGCTCGGTGGAGGAGATGAATCAGGCAGATGCTGTGATTGTGGCAGTGGGTGCTCACAACATGATCCTGCCAATTCCGGGCGCAGAGAGAAGCTCTGTTGTTTCCAGCTGGGATATTCTTTCCGGTAAAGTGGAACTGAGCGGTCACTGTGCTGTTATCGGCGGCGGTTTGGTTGGTACAGAAACTGCTGAATATCTGTTGAGCAAAGGCTGTCAGGTATCCATTATTGAAATGCTGGATAAGATCGCCAGCGGCGAATCCAGCACCGTATTGCCGCATATTATGGGTAGCTTCCAGGTAGGCAATGTTGCTCAGTATGTGAATACCAAGGTTTCCGCTATTACAGATGTCGGCGTAGAAGCACTGGATACAGTGAAAAACGAAACCGTGACGATCCCATGCGACTATGTTGTTATGGCGGTGGGTTCTGTGAAGAATAGCTTCTCCACCGAGGGCGTGACGGTTCCTGTTTACTACGCAGGAGACTGCTCCGGTGAAAAAACAGCAGATATTGCTTCTGCAATCCGCAGCGCATATCACGCAGCAAACCAGATTTAAAACAAAAACAGCCCCCGACCATAGGTCGGGGGCATTTTTATGAAGATTAGAGCATTTCGATGAATGCAGCACAGCGGGTGTTCAGCTGGCCGATATCGGAAGAAGAGTAGTCGGTTTCAATGCTCATGTAAGGCAGGCCTTTTTCGGTAACGAATTTCTTAATGGAGTAGGATTCCACATTGTAAGTATGGCAAGCCTGCAGAATAACCTCTACTACAGCATCGATCTTGTATTCTTCCAGCAGACGGCCCATCAGTTTCAGACGGTTATCATCCGGAGTCATAACAGAACAGCCGATGTTCAGGTAGCGGTCAGCAATTGCCTGGTAGATATCGTCGGTATTTTCGTTGATCAGTTCGTCAACAGATTTAGCACCGCCGCAGTTTTCGAAGCAAACAACATTACCGCCATTTTCTTCAATGGCACGAACTACTTTCATTGCATTACCACCGATTGGGCAGCCGGTAACCATGATTCTTGGGCGTTTTGGAATGGTGCATTTGCCTTCTTCATATTCTTTTTTCAGGCGCTCGGTTACAGCGTTTACTTCGTCAGCAATCTTCTCTTTGTTGAATTTGAAGGAAGAGCCGTAAAGAACGCTGTACAGGTTGGTACCTGCAACCGGAGGTGGATCCAGTTTCATCAGTTCATAGAAGTGACGCAGAGCCAGACGGTTTCTGTTGTTGATTGCAACCTGTTTACGAACAGCTTCTTCGGTGATTTCCACGCCGAATTTCTCTTCCAGTTTTTCTTTCAGAGCAACAACTTCTTCTCTCCACAGTTTGCGGCCCATGAGGGACTGACGGTTTGGCAGCTCCATGGTGTAAACATCTTTGAATTCGCCCAGCATTTCGTACATTTTCTTTTTACCGTCGCAGGTGGTTTCACCGACGATCAGGTCAGAGAAGTAGAAGTAAGGGCATTTCTGGGTTTTAGCGAAACCGTAGCTGGATTTTACCAGTGGGCAGAGGTTTCGTGGCAGATCCTGTTCTGCTTCTGGAATGGTTTCGTCAGAGAAAGAGCAGAGACCAACTGGGATCGCACCGGAAGCCTGAATGATCTCGGTAGGGGTGTAAGTACAGAAAGTACCAACGAATGGGATGTTCTGTTCCTTCATCTCGAAGAGAGGCATGAAGGAATTACGACGCTGTTCGCTGAATTCTTCGAACACGTCAGGAAGGCTTTTAACCAGTTCCATAGTAAGTTCCACCTTTCAAAAATTAAATCTTATTCCCTGCCCTTGTTGGGCAGCACACTTTTACAGATAAAATGGTATCGGTTTAGTGGGAAAAAGTCAATAATTATGCCGAAAGCTGTCAATTGATAATCTCAATCCAAAAGAGAAGTTTTATTTAATTTATAAATAAAACTGACTGCAGAACATTCTGCAGTCAGCCTTTGTTTAGTAAAATTTTCGCTTGGCTCGGTTCCAAAGAGAGAGCAGGCTCAGCTCCGACTGTTCGTCACTGCCCAGAAGATCCACCAAAATATGATGAACCTGTTCCACGCCGCTGCGACGGAGAGAACCGGCACAGGAAGCACAGTAGGTATAAACATTGGGAAGCTGACGCGCTTTGACCTCGCTGCGGAATCCTTCGGACAGCTCCGGTTCTTTGACGGCGGCACAGCCGCCCAAGCCACAGCATTGGA
>JAGALG010000217.1 GCA_017848075.1 Oscillospiraceae bacterium
CGGCCTGCTCATAGGCTTCAAAATCCTTGTGACGACGAAGGAAGTCTGTCACAATCTTCTGATTTTCCTCTGGAAGTACCGTACAGGTAGAGTAGGTCAGAATGCCGCCCACCTTCACATACTGACAAGAGGTTTCCAGAATATCCATTTGAATTGGCGGCAGGCCGTCAAATTCCTTTGGATCTTTATATTTGATCTCCGGCTTCCGGCCGATAATGCCCAGACCGGAGCAAGGAACATCGCAGAGCACACGGTCAAACTGACCCAGCTCCGGCTGATATTCCAAAGCATCATTTTCTTTGGCTTCGATGATGGAAAGACCCAGTCGTTCTGCGCCATCCCGGATCTTCTTGATCTTCTCCGGGTAAATATCACAGGACAGGACCTGTCCTTCATTGTTCATATATTCACTAATGGTAAAGGATTTGCTGCCCGGTGCAGAGCAAACATCCAATACCCTCATGCCCGGCTGGGCACCAACCAGTTTGGCACACAGCTGGGACGATTTATCCTGAATGTGGAAGAGGCCTTCCTGGAAGCTGGCCAGCTTCTCCAGAGAAGCTGTGTTGGACAGACGAATACAGTCCTCCAAATCTTCTTTTTCTGCCTGAACTCCCTCATCAGCGAGGCGTTTCAGCAGGTCTTCCACTGTAATTTTCGTTGTATTGACTCTGGCAAAGAGAGTTGGTCTGCCCAAGGAATGTTCCAGCAGAGACTGAACCTGTTCCTTGCTGCAGCTTTTCAGCAGTCGTTCGATGAGAACAGCCGGGCAGGAATAATCCACCTGCCACTGCTGTGCCAAACCAGCCTGCTTCACTTTTGGGATCTGTTTTCCATCCCGCAGGAAGGAGCGCAGAACGCCATTGACAAAACCGGACGCGCTGGCTGCCTTCATCAGGCGAGTCAGCTTCACTGCCTCGTTGACTGCTGCGGAATCCGGAATATGTTCCAGATAAAGCAGCTGATATAAACTGATCCGCAGAATCTCACGAACTGCAGGGGTCAGCTTACGAACCGGTGTTTTGGAGTAGGCTCCGATCACATGATCCAGTGTCAGTCGACGCTCCAGGGCACCGTAAACAAGGACAGAGCAAAGTGCCGTGTCCTGCGGTGACAACCCATTGCGGGTCACCAGATTATGAAAGACCACATTGGAATAGCCGCCCTCTTCGTTGATCTGAAGCAGAGCTTCCACTGCAGTTTGTCGTGCCAGTTTTGCCATAAAACGCTCCTTTTAATTTACAAATAGTATATCAATCTCGATTATTTCGTCTTCCGTATAATAAAATCAGCCGTAACAGCTGTGCCGCAGAGGTCAACAAGGCCGCCACATAGGTCAAAGCAGCCGCAGACAGAACCTTGCGTGCCTGAGAAACTTCTTCTCCATAGAGGATATTGTCCCCTTCCAGCGTCCGGAGAGCCCGGCTGCTGGCATTCAGTTCTACCGGCAAGGTCACCAGCTGGAACAGAGTCATCAGAGAGAAAAGAATGATACCAAGGTTCACCAAAGGCTGCCAGCCAAACACAAAGCCCAACAGGATCATCGGCATGGACAGTTTGGAACCAAAGTTGGTAACAGGAATAATGGCCGCCCGGATTCGAATGGGTACATAACCCACCGCATACTGGATCGCGTGCCCCACTTCGTGAGCGGCAACACCAATGGATGCCACGGAACAACTGTTATACACACTGTCGGACAAACGCACCACATTGCTGGTCGGGTCAAAATGGTCGGTCAGATTACCGGAAATATGTTCAATCCGAACATGGTACAGACCATTGCTGTCCAGAATCTGACGACAGATCTGGGCGGCTGACAAGCCCCGACTGCTTCTTACTTGACTGTACTTGTTAAAAGTACTGGACACCTTGCTTTGAGCCCACAAGGCAAAAAGCATGGTCGGGATAATCAAAATCCAGTAGTAGCGATCAATATAAAAATACGGCATAATATAAGTTCCTTTCTAAAAGTCGATACCTATATTATATGAGATATTTTTGAATGTACTATGAATAGTACGCAAATTTTGCCTGTATAAAGCCTATTCTGCTGCTTCTACGCCAAGAATCTTGCCCACTGGAAGCTGTTTTCCTCTCAGGAAATCAGCTGCAGCCATGCGTTTGGAGCCAGCCAGCTGTACTTCCGTAAATTCCAGTGCTCCTTCGCCGCAGGCAACGATCATTTTCTTTTTATCGATCAGCTCACCAGGTTGACCTTTGCCATTGGCTTTTACTGCACGGTGGATCTTCAGTAAAGTACCATCCAAATAGGTATAGGCCACCGGCCAAGGAGACAGACCGCAAATCAGGTGATGCAGTTCTTCCGCAGACTTATGAAAATCGATTTTAGCGATCTCTTTGTTCAGCATCGGTGCGTAAGAAGACAAGCTGTCATCCTGCACTTCCCGTGGCGCAGTACCCGCCTCGATCAATTTCATAGTCTCGCTGAGGCAGTGTGCACCGATATGGCACAGACGGTCATGCAGCTCACCATAGGTCTCGTTTTCACCGATTTCAGTTTCCTCTTTGAGGATCATATCGCCGGTATCCAAGCCTTCTCCCATATACATGGTAGTGACACCGGTCACCTTTTCGCCATTGATGACAGACCACTGGATTGGGCCTGCGCCGCGATATTTTGGCAGCAAAGAGCCATGAACATTGATACAGCCCTTTTCCGGCAGTTCAAGAATTTCTTTTGGCAGGATCTTACCGTAAGCAACAACGATGATCACTTCCGGGTTCAGCTCCTGCAGAATGGACAGAGCTTCCCCGTCCCGCATTTTTGTTGGCTGGTAAACCGGGATATTGTGTGCCAGCGCAGCTTCCTTTACCGGAGGCGCTGCCAGCTTATAGCCACGGCCTTTTGGCTTATCCGGCTGAGCAAAAACGCCCACAACTTCGTGACCATCTTTGATCAGCTGTTCCAGAGAGGGCACCGCAAATTCCGGTGTGCCCATAAATACAACGCGCATGAAGCCGCCCCCTTCTTAATATTCGTCCGGATTCAGCATACGATAGGCTCTTTCCTTGAAGACCACACCGTCCAAATGATCGTTTTCATGGCACATCGCGCGGGCAAACAGTTCTTCGCCCTCGACTTCAAACCAGTTGCCATTGCGATCCTGTGCTCGCATTTTCACATAGTTTGGGCGTTTTACCATGCCATATTCACCTGGGAAGGACAGACAGCCTTCATTGCCGTCCTGCTCGCCGGAAGTTTCCAGAATTTCCGGATTGATGAATTCGACCAAGCCTTCGCCAACATCAATGATGAAAACACGGCGCAGATAACCCACCTGTGGGCCAGCCAGACCAACGCCATCTGCCTCGTACATGGTATCTGCCATATCATCCAGCAAGTCCCATAATTTCTGATTGAATTCCGTCACCGGACGGCATTTTTTATGCAGAGTTCTCAGCGGATCGTCATCTTTTACAATATTACGGAATCCCATTACAATTCTCCTTTTTACTTTACATACTGCCATTATAGTTCATGTCCACGCTAATGTGGACCTCCTTATTTCGTTTATCAGAATCATATTGCCGCAGAGCCTTCCACATCAACTGGGAAAAGCGCTTGCCCTGACGACACTTGATTAAAAGCTTATAGCGGTGCTTGCCGGCAATCTTCTCAATAGAAGGTTCGCAGGGCTGCAGAACCCGCAGGGGCAGATCAGAAAACTCCTCCTTGGCCAGCTGCGCAAACAAAGCTCCAAAACGGAAAGCTGCTTCTTTTACCGCTTTTTGCTGTTCACTGACAAAACCAACCATAGAGATATCACAGAACGGTAGATAAAGCCCCAATTTGCGTCCTTTGATCTCCTCGGCAAAGAAGCTGTCGTAATCCTGTCTTGCCGCCTGATCTAAAATATAGTGATTCGGATCGCTGGTCTGAATGTAAGCTCGTCCGGGCTTTTCTCCTCGCCCGCTGCGTCCGATCACCTGAGTCAGCAGGCTGAAGGTGTTCTCATAGCAGCGGAAATCCTGTGCAAACAGACTTTGATCCGCATTGAGTACTCCTACCAGCGTCACATTGGGGAAATTGTGCCCCTTTGCGACCATCTGTGTGCCGACCATAATATCATAATCGCCTTTTGCAAAGGCGCTGAATTTCTTTTCATAAGAATCTCTGGACATGGTAGTATCCATATCCATACGCAGAACCCGGGCTTCCGGGAACAGCTGAGACAGCTCCTCCTCCACCTTTTGGGTTCCGGCTCCACCGTAGCGGATCATTTTACTGTGACAGGCGGCACAATCCTCCTGCAAACTTTGAGTATGTCCGCAGTAATGGCACATCAGCTGCCCGTTAACGCTGTGATAGGTCAACGCTACCGAACAGTTGGGACAGGTTGCCACCTCACCGCACTGGGAGCATTTGACGATGGTATGATACCCCCGGCGGTTCATCAGTAAAATCGTTTGCTCTTTGTTTTTCAGATTTTGCTGAATCTCCATAATCAGCTGTTGACTAAAAATCACTCCATACTGACCGGAGATATCCACAATGTTCACATCCGGCAGCTTGCCACCGTGGTAGCGCTCTGCCAGAGTCACCAGCCGATATTTTCCCCTCTGTGCCTGATAGAAGCTCTCCACACTTGGAGTTGCAGAGGACAACAGCAGCAGCGCTTTATGGTAGCTGCAGCGCCATTTTGCCACATCTCTGGCATGGAATTTCGGGGACAATTCCGACTGATAGCATTTTTCCTGCTCCTCATCCATAACGATGAGGCCAATGTTGTCCAATGGAGCAAAAACAGCCGAACGAGTACCAATAACCACATCGGCAGCACCCTGACGGATCCGCTTGTACTCATCTGCCCGCTCTCCCATGGTCAAGCCGCTATGCATGACAGCGACCCGCTGTCCAAAGCGTTTCTGGAATACCTCCACTGTCTGTGCTGTCAAGGAGATTTCCGGGACCATGACAATGACTTGTCGGCCCTGATCCAGTACCGATTGGATCAGCTGCAGAAAGACCTGCGTCTTACCGCTGCCAGTCACCCCGTAAAGCAGAGCTGTTTCTCCGGATTGTTGAGTCAAAGCCGCTTTCAGCTGATCACAAGCCTGTTGTTGTTCTTCTGTCAGCTGAATGGGATTCTCGTCCGGGAGGAAAGTGGTTTCCGCATAGGGATTTCGCAGCACCGGCTTGCCGAACTCCTCCACAATGCCCTTTTTCTCCATGGTTTTGATAACCGCAGTGGTCACACCGCAGAAATAGGCTGCCTCTTTGATGGAGGCGCAGCCACAGTCCAAAAGCAGATGATACACTGATTTTTGTTTGGAGGTCAGCCCTTTCGGAACTTCCTCTCCGGATTCATAGACTTCAGTCAGACGAATCATCTGCACTGTCACATCATTGACCTTCTGCCGGACATCTTCTGTCAGGAATATTGCTTCCTGCTCCATTAACCAGGCCATCGCCCGGCTGGAGGAAGTGATCTGCAGATCCTCCTGCAGAACAGGCAGCGCTACAGCTTTTTTCTTAGCGCGCAAATAAGTCAAAATCCGCTCCACATCATCAGGATAACCTTCTTCCTCCGGCTGCTCCCAACGAGGGTTCAAGGAACAAAGGATATTCACCTTAAG
>JAGALG010000218.1 GCA_017848075.1 Oscillospiraceae bacterium
CCCCACGGGCAGTTTCGCGTTATCAATTCTGCGAATCGCAGTTGCTGTGCCGCGATCAAGACAGCGCGGTCGCCGCGCTAGCGGACAGGGCAAACACCGTTGACGCAGTCGCTGGCACCGATGTCCAGTTCGGTTTCCTCACGCTCATATTTGGAGATGAGAGACGGATTGAACGGGCGCATGGCAGCCTTGCGGCTCTCGTATTCTTCTTTGCTGATCTCCTCGTAAGGCATCAGCTCATAGAAGCTGTCGTCATAGCTGAGGAAGGACAGAGCAACCACATCATCCCAATTGTTCCATACCCATTCCTCTACCTCTTCCCATTCATTGTCACGGACATGAACGGTAATGGAGCAGTTGTGATCCACATAATGCTCCATGAACATTTTATAGTTTTCCAGCTGTTCAATGGCAGAAACATCGGCTTTGACCCGACCGGCCGGAGCCTGAACCGGGAACTCCACCACTTTGGTTTTCGGATTGATCGGATCCTGACCGATCTCCGGGAGAACCGGATAACCCAACTCCTCACAAACTTTGCACAGCGGGTCAGTTGCAGTGATGCGAACGCGGCGCACATAGTATGGAGAGTGGGAGTAATGAACACCACTGGATACCGTCGGAAGCAGGGACAGAGTGCCCTCCGGCTTCACGGTAGTTACCAGCAATGGTTTCGGCATATTGAGGGAAAGCGCAATCTCATCAGCTGCCTGACGAGCTGCCTGACGCATTTCTTTCAGCAGTTGGATCTGTTCCTCACGGGACAATCCGGCTGCATTGACCATATCCTGCCAGCCGGTCATGGAACAGCCAACCAGACGGTCACGCTGCTGCACCTGATTCCAGGAATGCATCTCCAGTTCCCGACAGGTCATACGGTAACCGGCTCTTGCAGACAATCTCTGCGCTGCCAGCAGACCTTCTTTGTCCAAAGTACCGTCCTCACGGACAAAGGCTTTCACATTGATCGTGGTCAGGTTACACAGGCCATGGCTGTCCAGCAGGATCTCGCCACAAGGATTGCAGCCCTTAAAGTCCGGGCGGCGTTTGGAACCGGCTTCCTCGTTGATCCAGCCAGGTTCGCCGGAGTAGCGCATCTGCTGAATGTGCCAATGGAGCTGTTCCCGGCTTGGTTTACGGCGATAGAAAATGGAGTTATTACTCATCTGGCGGTGAGCAATAGATTTATCGATCTCCCAGCGGCCATTGATCTGTTTATACAGATTGCTTTTTGCTTTGATGCAGGTCTCGTCATCCTGATCGATCAGGCCGATCTCAGAGGTGCGGCGCACACCGCCGGAAACCACATTTTCGCCAATAATATTGGCAATGTCCAGCAGGTCGATCGGAGCCAGCTGAGTGCGAACTTCGCCGTTTCTCACACCGGCAGCTGCAATCACCTTATTGATCTTGTCCAGCATGGTCATCATGGACTCATAACCGGAAGCGGTACCGCCAAATACCTTCAGACGCTCGCCTCTTGGGCGAATGCTGTCATATTCTACGATCATGGTTTTGATGCGATTGTATTCGTTGGTGGTCAGAATATTGAAGTAATGATCCAGCGCCTGTGCCCAACCTTCTTTGGAGTCGCCGATGGAGATGGTCACATCGTCTTTGGTAAAGGCCAGATTGGTGAACTCCAAGCGCTCCTCTTTTGGACGGGCGTTGTAGGCCTTATGTAAAATCTTCATATCTGTGCGGATCTTTGGCAGTTTTGCCGCATCCTCCTTCAGCACACGGACACCCACACCGGAGCCAACCATCAGCAGATAAAACAGATCGTGATAAGCGTGGAAGTCATCGATCACTTCAAAGGCGCAGTTGTAGTTGGCCATCGGGTATTCCTCGGCCACCTGGGTACGGCCTACCCAGAAGGTACGACCAGACAGGAACTGTTTCATGTGATAAATATTATCGTACAGATTCTCTGCTTCCTCTTTGCTGGTCGGAGCCAAAGAACAGTTGTATTCCACCGCACGGCGAATGGTTTCCCACCAAAATTCCCTACGGTTCAACTTTGGCAGGTAGCGGGAATAGGTTCTGGAGTAAACAAAGGAACCCAACTGCTCCATCGGATTGGGAGCATGTTTATATTTGCTGAGAAATTCTTTGGACAGCAAGCCACTGCCGAATTCATCCTCCTGATATCGCACTTTCTCCTTTTCCATGCGGTACAGCATATAGGCACGCACGGTGCGGTACTGCTGCTGTTCAAAGAGGATCTCCTCTACGGTATCCTGAATTCGTTCAATATCGATGATATCCTCGCCTTTTTCCTTCAGACGAGCCTCTACAGCATCGGTTGCTGTCTGCAGCGCTTCCTCGTTCTGCTCGCCAGCTGCAGCTGCCGCCAGACTGATGGCACGGTAGATGAATTGTTTATCGAATGCGACGATATTTCCATTGCGTTTTCTGACATTCATGTTCTGTTTCTCCTTTCCTGTCGTCTCTACATACTAAAATTATAACAGGTCATGGAAGAATAACAAGCGGTTTTCTTTGGCAAAAGTGAATATTGGAGGAATGACAGATTTTCGCAAAAAAACTTTGGCAGGTTCTGTCGGGAATTATCCCTTGACAACAATTCCGCTGGAAATCCGTTTCCAAGTTCATTGCAGGAAAAGAACAGCTGTGATACAATAAAGATATTCCGACAGAAAAGGAGTTTGAAATATGAAACTGGAACGAAATGATCCCTGCTGGTGCGGCAGTGGAAAGAAATATAAAAAATGCCACGCAGACTTTGACGAGAAAATCGAACGCTTCCGCCGACAGGGCTGCGAGGTTCCTCCTCACGAGATCATCAAAACTCCGGAACAGATCGAAGGTATCCGGGAAAGCTGCAAGATCAACATTGCCATTCTGGATCATGTGGCACAGCATATCCACGCCGGCATGAGCACAGAGGAGATCAATCAGCTGGTACATAATAAAACCATCGAACTGGGCGGCATCCCTGCCCCACTGGATTATGAGGGCTTTCCAAAAAGCGTCTGCACCTCCATCAACGATCAGGTCTGCCACGGTATTCCAGATGAATCCGTGATCCTGCAGGAGGGCGATATTATCAATGTGGATGTGTCCACCATCTATAAGGGCTATTTCTCTGACTCTTCCCGTATGTTCTGCATCGGTGAAGTATCTCCCGAAGCCAAACGGCTGGTAGAAGTGGCGAAAGAATGTATTGAAAAGGGCTTGGAACAGGTCAAACCATGGGGCTTCCTTGGTGACATGGGTCAGGCTGTCCACGAACACGCCTTGGCTAATGGCTGCTCGGTTGTAGAGGAGATCGGTGGACACGGTGTTGGTCTGGAATTCCATGAAGAACCCTTTGTCAGCTATGTTTCCCATCGTGGTGAGGAGATGCTGATGGTGCCGGGCATGGTCTTTACCATTGAACCGATGGTCAATGCCGGCAGTCCGGATGTGGTAATGATGGAAGGGGACGACTGGATCGTCTACACCGCTGATGGCAGTCTTTCCGCTCAGTGGGAAGTTACCGTTCTCGTTACCGAAGACGGTTATGAAATCCTTGCTTACTAAAAAATCCCGATCTGAATGATTCAGATCGGGATTTTTCTAATATTTCAGCAAATAACGGGTAATTCCGGCTCTCTGCAGCGCAAGCAGCTGGCTTTGCAGCTGATTATCACTGTTATTGCCCACGCTGAGCAGAATACCCAGCTGTGCCTGAGCAGCGGCAGCCTGATCCTGCACCGTCACGAGGGTGGCGTTCAGGGCGTCGTTCTGCACAGCAGACAGATCGATGAGAACTTGATCCCTTAACAGCTGGCTGGCGTCACCGCCGTAAGGACGGCTGTCTCCGCCGGTCAAAGCTGCTGCCGGATACTCGATCCACAGGTGGACACCTTTGGATGCAGCGTGCTTTTTAAAGAGCTCTGCAGCCTCTTTTAGGCAGTCCAGCTTGGACTGACCATCGTCATAGACGAATTTCATCTGATCCATGGCAGCTCCCACCGGGAAGCGGAATTCCCGCAGAACGATTTCCGTAAAACCAGCATCTGCTGCGTCATCGATCAATTTACAGATATAGTCCCGAGCCAGTGGAGAATATGGATTCAGCCAGGATTTTCCACCTGCCTCCAGAGAATTATCCAGCCAGAAGTCCTCACTGCCCTCGTATAAGATACCGGCATAGGTCTCGGCCTGTTGGAAACGGCGATCCATAAAGGTGTAGATCGATGCGATCGGCTTCATGCCTGCGTCCTTGATCTGCTGTGCCACTTCCTCCAGAGAAATCAGGTCTTCTGCTGTATAGTAGTCATCATAACCCTCTTTATAGGAAATTGGGTAATTGACCCAACCTTCCTCTGATTTAAGATCGATCATAATGCTATCCATACCGGCAGCCTTCACATTGGCAATGCCGTTGGTAAAGCTGCTCTTATTCCGCACCATGCTCATCGGGAAGTATGCTGTTCGCAGAGCGGCCTCTGCCAGTGCCACTGGCTCCGGATCTTCTTCGGCTTCCGCTTCGTCTGCCGGTTCCTCTGTTTTCGCTTCTTCCTCCACAACAGGTGGCGTTGTGGTTTCTTCTGTTTTTGGCTCCTCCGGAGTGGTTTCTGCTTCCGGCTGTTTCGTTTCGGTCTCCTGCTCTGTTTGAACCAGCTCTTCTTCGCCGGAAAACATTGCAGACAAGGGCTCATAGAGCTTCCAGCCCAGCAAAAACAGCAGTGCCAAGGCTCCTAAGATCAGCACCCACTGCAGGATAATGCTGCCCATAGAGCGACGGTAAATGCGTTTATAGGATTTGATTTTATAGGTACGGCCCATGAAATAACCTCCCTATGCCGGCAGCTGGTTGCCGGTCAGGCCTACCAGCGCCAAAGCGATCAATCCGGCTGTGATCAGCTGCAGAGGAAAACCGCGGAAGGATTTTCCGGCATTGCAGCTGCTCAATCTTCGATTTAAGCTCCAAAGCAGCAGCATGGCCAGTGTAAAACCGACTCCTGCGCCACAGTGATAAGCCAAAGCTCTCCAGACTGTATTGATGTCCGGATCTTTGGCTACCAGCAGTAAGCTGCCCAAAGTTCCGCAGTTGATAGCTGCATAAGGCAAGTACTGTCCAATCAGATCAAAAACCTTCGGTGCATATTTCTGCAGCAGCAAATAGGCAGCTGCAAACAGCAGCACTAAAATCAGCAGGTGAGCCAAACCGTTGATGTAATAATACATCGAGCTTCCTGCGATCAGGCGATTGACACCGTAGGCAATGGGGCCTGCTGTTGCCAGTACCGCTGTGGTCAGACCGCCAAAAACAAGGATTCGTTTGGGTTCCCGGGTCAACTCCCGGAGCCCATAGCTGTCAAAGGCACGGGCAAAGAACAGGTTCTCTGCTGCCATGGCTGCGGCAAATACCGCTAAAAAGTCCATCATCGCTTATTCCTGCTCCTTTCCCTGATTTTCTTTGGAAGTTTCTTCTACTGTTTCTTTTGGAAGTTCCTCCGGGGTCTCTTCCTCATCTTCACGCATTTTATGGGCAAGCTCGATCAGTTTTTCCTTGATCGGGCCACGGTTTCTTGCCGTCCAGATCTGAGCCGCCAGAATGGTGCGATGGATTTTTTTACCCAAAGCAGCCACAAAGCCCAGCAAAATAAAGCCAAAGGCCGATACCATTACGCCGGAGAAGCGCAGTTTTACCCAAGGAAGTGCTTTTCCCCACAGGGTTCCGTAGCCAAAGATCTCGCGAACAACGCCTACCAGCAGCAGAACCATTGCCGCACCGATCCAGATTTTTACCAGCTCCAGCAAAACCTTTGCCAGATCCGGCTCTTTTCGTGTTTTTCCCCTTGCTGCGAAAAGCAGAGTGCTGACACAGAGCAGAGAGAAATAAACACCGACAGAGTCCATCAGGGCCGGAGAAATATTGCCGACAATAACACGGGTCGGCAGCACAAAGAAAGCTGCAATCAAGGCGCAAAGAGGATAATCGACCCACTGGAAGTCCTGTGGGATCTTTGCCATCAGTAAAGGCATGATCAGTCCCACTGGAACCAGTGTCAGCAACAGACCAATGGATAAGCCCACAGCTGTCTGCAGACTGGTGGTCGCTACTACAACAAAAGGAACAGCAAAGCCCATGGTCAAAACGGGATTTTTCAGGAAGATCCCTTTCGTCACAGACAGAAAACGGCGATAATAATTGCGCTTACTCATCTTCTTCATGGTCCGCTCTCCTTTCCATGAGTTCTATGAGATTGCCCCGCTCAACCAGATGATCAAACAGCGGAGAGAAGGCGTTGGTCAGCAGCAGCGCAAACACTGCGCTGTAATGCACTGCGCCATAATAGCGGAACAGCATGGTCACGATACCTGCCGTCACCGCATAGAAAATCTTCGCCATGGGGCGTTTTGGCAGAGTTACCGGTTCCGTCAGCATATAAACTGCGACAAACATGAGCGAACCGGCTACCAGCTCCAGAATAATGGATTCCATTGCACCGATATCCTCGTGATGGATTCGGGAAGCAAAGACACAAACAGTACCCAAGTAAGCAGCAGGAACATACCATTTGACATTCTTCCGCACCAGCAGGTATACCAGACAGGCTGCGATCACTAAGATATTAGTGGTTCCCATCGGGCCGGCAAAGTTACCAAGGGCCAGCTGCTCTGTTGAGATGGTTGGGATCGCGCCCATTTTCAAGATAGCCGCAGGACCCTGTACCAGCTTCACGGTCTCATCTACAACCAGAGAAAGAGGTTCCAGAGGCGTTGGGTAGCCACTGAGCTGCGTGCCAAAGCAAATGGTCACAAAGGCAAGTCCTGCAGCCGCCGGATTAAAGACATTGTTTCCGGTACCGCCGTAAGGGAATTTAACAACAAAAATAGCAAAGACTGCTGCCAGCATTGGAATATAAAAAGGAATGGACGCCGGCATCATCAAGGCAATGATCATACCGGTTACGACCGGGCTGGCATCCCACCATTCAATGCCACGGCCATTGAACAAACTGCTGATCCAGTTGGTCACCAGTGCAGCCAAAACAGTCAGCGCACCGAGAGCCAAAGAACGAATTCCATAGTAAAAAACAGCCATAAAGAACGGAGGGATCAAGGCGATCGCTGTATCCAGCATCACCAGAGAGCTGCGTTCTTCCGCACGGATCTGCGGGAAGGGTTTGGATTTAACGATCATGGCAGTGCTCTCCTTTCGGCCATTTTTCCTGTTTTTCCCGAATCAAATGAGACAGCTCCAGACGGGAAGGACAAATATAACTGCAGGCAGCACAGCCGATGCAGCGTTCCAGACCCAACTCAAAAGCTGTCTGACGACGATTGGTGCTGGTTGCACGGTAAAGCTCCATGGGGTTCAGTCCCTCAGGGCAAACCTCCACACAGCGAGAACAACCAATACAGTCCATGTGACGCAGGTTTTTCTTTGCTTCGCGAATGGCAATCACCGCAGAAGTATTGGCCTGAATCAAGGTCTGCTCCGGATCTTCCACTGCCTTACCTACCATGGCGCTGTTCAAAGACAGCGAGGTCGGGTCTGTGATCAGACCGCAGTGCTCCAGCAGAGCAGACACCGGAGTACCGATCGTGACTTCCATATTACAAGGGGTTCCGATACAGTTTCCTGCTACTGTTACGAAGCAGCTGCTCTGTACACGACCTTCTTTGGCCGCTCTGGCCAGATGGATCAAAGCACCGACACCAACGGCCAGAACATCATCGCCCAAACGACTGAAGGCTCTGCGCTCCATCGGGTACTTGCCGCCCATTTTTCGCACCACAAATTCCTCGATCTTGGTTGGAACACGGCTGTTCAGGTAGTGCATTTCTCGATAAACCGCAAAATAAGCTTTCTGCGGCTTCAGCGCTGTTTGCAGAAGACGCAGGCCATAAGCTGCGTCTGCGCTCTGCTTCATCAACGGATTGGTTTGATTGGATACATATGGTTCATCATCCACTGCGTCACCAACGATCAGCTTGGGCGCTGCACGCAGTTTCCAGCCCATCAGAATATCTCCCAATGGCTCACCATCCCGCTCATCTACAATGGAGGCCTCGTTGCACAGACGGATCAAGCGATCCAGTGTAACTTCTTCATTCTCTGCCAGTGTTTCCACTTTGGCACTCTCCCCTTGTTCTGTCAGCAACTGCTGCAGATCGCGGGACAGGGCGGGTTCTTTTTTCTGTTCCAGGATAATACCCTTGGTATTCCACAATTTCAAAAGGACTCTTCCTCCTTCTTACTTGCTTTTATTATTTTTCAGGAAAGGAATGATCCGATGGAGATCCGTCGAATTTCCTCCCGTGCAATTTCGATCTATTTAAATGCCGCAGATCTGGAAGAACTGGACATTACTTACGATTCTTTGGATATGATTTGTCCTCACACCCGAAATGTGATCCGGCAACTGCTGGAATGTGCTCTTGCACAAACCGGCTTTGATCCCGGTGAGCAGCATCTGCTCATCGAAGCCTACCCGTTAGAGGACGGCTGCTTACTCTTATTTACTCTCAAAGAGAAGGAGAACAGGGTCGCACCCGCAGGACCGACCCTGATCCTTTTTTCTTCTTTTGATCGGCTGTGTCAAGCCTGCCATCAGCTGGAGGAGGCACCGCCTTCTGCCCTATACTGGCAGGATGATCATTATATTTTGGCTCTCTGGTCGTCAAAGGATTTTGAGCCTCTTTACTCTTTTGGGTATCCTGCCGCAGACAGTGAACTGCTGCTGGCAGAGCTGCAGGAAAAAGACTGTCTGCTCCTGAAGGAACAGGCGGTCGCCCAACTGCAGCAGTGGTTTTAAGCTATCTCAGGCTGTCAGCAGCCGCTTTATAATCCTCTTTACCGAACAGGTAGGAGCCAGCCACCAATACATTGGCACCGTTAGCAACACAGATTTTTGCGGTTTCTGCATTGACGCCGCCATCAACTTCCAGATCGATCTCTTTGCCGCTGGCATCGATCATCTCACGCAGCTCTTTTACTTTTGGCATCATATCGTGCATGAAGGACTGACCGCCAAAGCCCGGCTCTACGGTCATAACAAGAACCATGTCCAGCTGTTCCAGATATGGTTTTACTGCGGAAGCTGGGGTCTTTGGTTTCAGTACCAGACCAACTTTTTTGCCTGCGGCCTTGATTTTATCGATGGTAGCCTGAATATCGCTGTCACATTCCACATGGAAGGTGATAATATCGGCACCTGCTTTTACGAAGTCATCGATATAACGCAGTGGTTCACTGATCATCAGATGGACATCAAAAATTCCGCTGAAATCCTTACGGATCATTTTATAGACCGGTGCACCGAAAGAAATATTCGGCACAAAGTGGCCGTCCATAACATCGATGTGGAGCATTTCCACGCCGGCAGCATCCATATCTCTTGCTTCCTGGCCCAGATTGGAAAAATCAGCAGCCAGAATAGATGGGGAAATTTTGATCATATGTATCGCACCCTTTCTTTTGTATCATAGCCTCTTTGATAAAAATCAGCTGAAAATGACATAACATATCAGTTTATTTTACCATTTAAACAGGCAGCAGGTCAACCGTTTTTCCCATTCTTCCGCCCTTTTTCAGACAATATTTACAACTTCTGTCCGGCACCCAAGCCTTGCTGTCACCCAAACCCATCTTGCCCTCTTATTTCGTGCAAAATTACAAAAGTCTGTTCTCTGCCCGTTATTTTCTGTTCACTTCTCTATTTTTATGGTATAATTTCCTTGTGAGAACTTTTTGAGAATGGTCGTCTGCTTCACTTGAGAGCAGCGACACACTTTTCTGTCTTACGGAAGAGTGTTCTATTTTGAAAGGAGAACAAACTATGGACAAAAAATTGATTCCTCAGCTGGGCGACAGCATTACTCGTCTGGGCTACGGCTGCATGCGTTTCCCAAAACTTGAAGACGGCACCATGAACTTTGAAGAAGCTGTCCGCCTGATTCAGAAAGGCTATCAGCTGGGCATCAACTACTTCGATACCGCTGTTGTTTACCATGGCGGCGATTCCGAAAAAGCACTGGGCGAGGCGATGAAGGACTACGATCGTTCCACCTTCTTCCTTGCTGATAAAATGACCAGTTCCGTATTCCAGGATGAGGAGAGCATGAAGGCCCTGTTCTACAAACAGCTGGAAACTCTGCACACCGATTACATCGACTACTATCTGGTACATAACATCAACCGCAATAACTGGCAGAAATATAAAGACTGCCATGTCCTTGAGTTCCTCAACGAAATGAGAACACAGGGTAAGATTCGTCATCTGGGTTTCTCCTTCCACGACACTGAGCCTCTGCTGAAAGAAGCCGTGGCTTCCAACAAGTGGGACTTCGTTCAGCTGCAGCTGAACTATCTGGACTGGAAAGCAATGCACGCTGACCGTCTGTATCAGGTTCTTGTGGACAACAATCTGCCTTGCATGGTTATGGAACCAGTTCGCGGCGGTTATCTGGCAAATCTGAACGATGAATTCAATGCAAAACTGAAAGCACTGGATCCAGAAGCTTCTATCGCATCCTGGGCTGTTCGCTTCGTATCCGGTCTGGACAATGTTGCTGTTGTTCTCAGTGGTATGACCTTGGATGAACAGCTGGAAGACAATGTGAAAACTCTGGGCAACTTCAAACCTCTGTCTGAAAAAGAACTGGCTGTTCTGTCCGAAATCACTGACGAGCTCTGCAAACTGAATGATATCCCATGCACCGGCTGCCGTTACTGCATGGACTGCCCTAAAGGTGTTGATATCCCAGAAGTATTCAATGTGTACGCTCAGTGGAGAGTATTTGGCAACAGCAAACGCTTTGTAAGCAGCTATGAAAACGCCCTGAACCATAACAAAGGCGCCAACAACTGTGTAAAATGCGGTCTGTGTGCAAAACAGTGCCCACAGCACATCGATATTCCAAATCAGCTGGCAAGAGTACATGCTCTCTATCTGGAAGAGAAAGCAAAAATCGAAGCTGAAGAAGCTGCAAACGCATAAATCCTCTGATCTCCCGCTTCGGCGGGAGATTTTTTTGCCTTTTCTTCAAAATTGTAACAAATATTTCATATATAGCTCTGTATTTCTGCTTCTCCTTTGTGGTATGATGTTATTATAAGAAAATTCTTCCTCTTTTCAGGAGGAAGTTTTGTGAAAGGAAGCGCATCACCATGGAATTCAATAAAAAATCGACCCAGACGCTCTTTGGCTTGGTAGCCTTTGGTGTTCTTTTATACTGGGGATTACAGAACTGGAGTACCGTAGGCGGAGTCCTTGCCACTCTGATTGGCCTGATCTCCCCCTTCCTGCTGGGCTGCTGCATCGCCTTTATCCTCAATGTACCGATGCGGCACATTGAAAATTTTCTGTTTCCCAAGCCAAAAGGGATTCAGCAAAAGCTGAAACGCCCTTTGTCCTTCCTGTTAACGCTGCTTCTTCTGATTGCTGTAATTGCTGTGATCTTTGGTCTGATCATTCCGGAACTGGGCAGCAGCTTCCTTGTTCTGCGGGATAATGTGATCCGCTTCCTGCGGAATTTGGAGCAGGAGCATCCTGCTTTCCTGGATCAGTTCATCGCTTATCTTCCAACTGCAGAGGAATTGGCCTCCATTGATTGGGAGAATCTGGCTCAAAAGGCTCTGACCTTCCTGAGCAGCGGTGCCGGCAGTTTGATCAACTCCACGGTGGGTGTGGCCTCTCGCATTTTCAGTGGACTGTTCACCTTCTCCATGGGCTTTGTCTTCTCCATCTATCTGCTGATGCAGAAAGAGACGCTGGGCTGCCACGCCAGAAAACTGCTCTATGCTTTCCTGCCGGAAGAAAAAGCGGACCGCATCCTTTCCATTGCCAGCCTGTCCTTCCGCACTTTCTCCAGTTTCCTCTCCGGCCAGTGTCTGGAAGCCGTGATCCTGGGCACTCTGTTCTTTATTGCGATGACCCTGTTCCGTTTCCCTTATGCTTTGATGATCAGTGTTCTCATCGGTGTTACCGCTTTGATTCCGGTCTTTGGAGCCTTTATCGGCTGCGTAGTCGGCGTCTTTATGATCCTGATGACCGATGGCTTTATCAAGATGCTTTGGTTCATCATTCTTTTCCTGATTCTGCAGCAGTTAGAGGGCAATCTGATCTATCCAAAGGTTGTAGGCAGTTCCATTGGTCTGCCGGCAATTTGGGTCTTCGTGGCTGTTTCTCTGGGTGGCAGCGCCTTCGGTGTGCTGGGTATGCTGCTCTTTATCCCACTCTGTTCTGTCCTCTACGCCCTTCTGCGCGAAACTGTGCTGAAGCGGCTGAAGACCAGAAATGTTCCAAAACGAAAGTTGGGATAATATATGGATAAAGAAAGCAAACGAATCCTTGCTGTGATCAGCATCCTTCTCGCTCTGTTTGTCCTTCTTGGCATAATTCTATCCGGATTGGATATTAGTGGAATTAAAATACACTCTGGAATTCATTTCACTTAGCAAAAAGCCTTCGTGTGGAAAAACCACACGAAGGCTTTTTGTTTTATTTTTTCGCAAGAGTCTTTTTCCGGACAATGAGGAAGCAGATCAAATGAGCGGATGCAGTCAGGATCCAGGAAATCGGGTAAGACACATACAGGCTGGCCTGAGTTCGATACATCGGGAAGATGGTCAATACCCAGAATACACGGAAGGCACAGGCACCGGTTAAGGATACGATCATTGGCATCACTGCATAACCCAAGCCGCGGATACTGCCCACGAGAACATCCATAATACCACAGAGGAAGTAGGTCGCACTGACAACAGCCAGTCGGTTCAAACCGAATTGCACAACCTGTGGATCGGAGGTATAGATGCCCAACAGCTGCTCACCAAACAGATAAGCACCATTGCCCAGCAGCAGACCAACAACGGTAACGATCGCCAAGCAGCGAATCAGAATCTGGTCAATACGCTGGTAGTTTTTTGCACCGTAGTTCTGGCTGGTAAAGCTCAGATTGGTCTGGTACAGAGCGTTCATTGCCGTATAAACGAAACCTTCAATATTCTGTGCAGAAGTGTTGCCCGCCACAACCAAAGAGCCGAAGCTGTTGACAGAGGACTGGATCAGAACATTGGAGATATTGAACACCATGCTCTGGAAACCAGCCGGCAAACCGATCCGCAGCATTTCCATCATGCGTTTCCGGCTGAAGCTAAGATGTTTCAGATCCAAATGGATCACGCCTGTACTCTTCAGCAGACAGTACAGAATCAATGCGGCAGAAACACACTGAGACAAAATAGTAGCCAGAGCAACACCTGCCACATCCATGTGGAATACGATAACAAAAATCAGGTTCAGCACCACATTCAGCACACCGGCAATGATCAGGAAGTACAGCGGACGCTTGGTGTCGCCGACGGAGCGCAGAATGGCCGCACCAAAGTTATAGATCATAAAGGCCGGCATACCTGCAAAGTAAATTCTCATGTACAGGATGGACTGATCGATAACATCTGCCGGAGTACCGGTCAACTGCAGCAGCGGTTTTGCCAAGAAGAAGCCGGCAAATATCAGGAAGACGCCTACAACTGCCGCTGTAATAATGGAGGTGTTGACAGTCTCCTCCACCGCATCAATGTCTCTGGCACCGTAGGCCCGGGCTACCAGTACATTGGTACCGATGGAGATACCGATAAACAGGTTGGTCAACAGATTGATCAGAGAGGTTGTGGAGCCAACAGCCGCCAGTGCCTGGCTGCCGGAAAACTGGCCTACCACCACGATATCCACCGCATTGAACAACAGCTGCAATACGCCGGACAGCATCAGCGGAAAGGCAAAGAGCAGAATATTCCGGAACAATGGGCCGTTGACCATATCCATCTCATAGGATTTTCTCATTATATCACCTTCGTAAAACAAAACTTATAGTTTCAGTATAGTACGATTTCACGAAAAATCAAGAGAAAATTTCCACAATAAATACAAAGTTCATCCATTTTTCTTTATTTTCTTTGTGCTATGCACGGAACTGCGCTATAATAGCAGTGTGGCAGCAAAATGATCTGCCACTGAAACTGGGACCCCATTGAGAGCAAGCTTTAGTGAAGCCTCAAATTACATACAGAAAGGATCGATCCCTATGTCTAACCAGACCTTCTCCCCACTGAAATTCGTGGAAAACCTCAGCTTTATTCGCTACGGCGGTACTGCAGATGAGCAGCGTGCTGCTGAACTGATCCTGTCCGAAATCGAAGCTGCCGGCGGCAAAGGCGAGATCAAAGAATTCCAGATCCCTGCATCCACCTATAACGGCCATGTGACCAAAGTCATCGCTCCATACGAACTGGAGCTGAATACCGTTGCTTTCGGTATGTGCGGCAATCTGCCTGCTCCTGGTAAAGATCTGAAGCTGTTCTACGCTGAACGCGGTACTGCTCGTGACTTCCTGGGTCATGATGATCTGAGCGACACTGTTGTTATGGTCAACGCTCTGACTCTGGATGCATACAAAGAACTGTGCAAACGCCATGCTGCCGCTATCTTTGTTATTATGGGTAAATACTACCACAACAATGACGAGGCTGGCCTCTACAACCGCAACCTGCGTCCAAAACAGCTGGAAAACGGTGTAATTCCTACCTTTGGCATCAACGCACATGACGCTACCGAGCTGCTGAGAAACGGTGCTGAAGTTCTGCACATCGAGCTGGAACAGACTGACGGCGAAGCAACCTCCCGCAATGTAGAAGCTGTCATCGAAGGTACTGAAAAAGACGACGAAGATATCGTAATCATCGGCCACTACGACAGCCTGCCAATCGGTCCTGGTGCATGGGACAACGCAACCGGTTCCGCTGCTGTTATGGGTCTGTACCACTACTTCCTGAACAATCCTGCTAAGAGAACTCTGCGCTTTGTATGGGCCGGTTCCGAAGAACAGGGTCTGCTGGGCTCCAAAGCCTACATTGAACAGCATGAAGATCTGATGAAAAACATCAAATTCTGCTTCAACTTCGATATGTGCGGCACCATCCTTGGTCCAAACAATATCTTCATCACCGGCGGCAAAGAGCTGGAAGACTTTGCTGAACTGTTCTGCCGTGAGACCGGTTACTCCGCACAGTTCCGTGTTGGCGTTCATTCCTCTGACTCTGCTCCATTCGCTGACAGAGGCGTTCCAG
The DNA here is from genome assembly GCA_017848075.1 of Oscillospiraceae bacterium. Classification (GTDB taxonomy): domain Bacteria; phylum Bacillota; class Clostridia; order Oscillospirales; family Ruminococcaceae; genus Negativibacillus. The sequence continues at coordinate 15,098 of JAGALG010000218.1, forward strand.
GCATTGGTCTCTCCCGTGGCACCACCTCTTCCGAGATCCATACCTGCCGCGATACCATCTTCCCTCTGGGTGAAGAAGCTCTGAAAAAGAATATCTGCTTCGCATCTCAGATGATCAGCCGTGTAGCAAACTCTGCGATCCTGCCAGTAGAGTGCGGCATGCCTGACAATATGAAAAAAGAACTGGATAAATACTTCCAGAGAGATACCGACAAGAAATAATCGATCTGTCAAAGGCCGCTCCTGGAAGGAGTGGCCTTTTATTTTCCACAGCACTCTCCACCTGTTGTGAAAAGGAGTGATCTTATGTTTTTAGAGACCCCGCGTCTTATCTTGCGAAAAATCCAAGAAGAGGATTTTCCCGATTACTGCGCTTATAATCTGAATGATCCGGAGCGTGACCGCATGATGGGCCGTGACCGGCTGGATAGCGTGGAAGCCGTTCGTGCCAATTTCAACTGGTTAAAAGACAAAGAGGAGCGGGCCTATGTCCTGATCCATAAAGACAGCGGCCGCCTGATTGGCAACCTGACCATTTATAATCGGGGCTACGACCCGACAGAGCATCCGGAAGTAGCTGGGAAGAAGGGATTTACTCTTTCGTTCGGTATTGCCGGAGCATACCAGCGTCAGGGTTTTGCCTTGGAAGCCGTCCGTGCCGTTATCGAACAGCTCTTTGAACAGGAGCATGCCGATTATATCGGTTGTGGTTGTTTCAGCTACAATATTCCATCTCAGCGCTTACAAGAAAAGCTGGGCTTTCGCTTCCTGTTCTCCGAATGTTTTGAGCTGTTCGGTGAACAGGTCGAAGTTTCAGAACATATCCTATGGCGTCCATAGCAAAGAAAAGGCCTCCCAAAATGGGAGGCCTTTTCAGCAGCTTATATAGGAGCACAAAATCTTAACAGATTAGTAGTTCTCTTTATGCAGTTCGAAGTATGCTTTTGGATGAGCACAAACTGGGCATACTTCAGGAGCTTTTTCACCGTAGTGGATATGACCGCAGTTGCGGC
>JAGALG010000219.1 GCA_017848075.1 Oscillospiraceae bacterium
CGGCGTTTTGCTTCGCAAAACCGGGATGGTTTTGTCCCTCTTCCGCCACAAAACAAAAAACCGTCCTGCAAAGCAGAACGGTTTGTTTTGTGGCGGAGAAGGAGTCGAGGGCGTATAAAAAAACGCGAAATAGGAGCGTTTTTTAGCCCGAGTGTCCCGTCCGACGAATGCACAGCATGAGGAGGCTTCTCCGCCAAACAAAAAAAGACGACCACAGATGTGGTCGTCTTTCGTTTGGCGGAGAAGGAGGGACTCGAACCCTCGCACCGGTTACCCAGCCTACACCCTTAGCAGGGGTGCCTCGTCACCAACTTGAGTACTTCTCCAAATTGATAAGCGGAATCAACAATAGATATTATACCACGCTTTTTCAAAAAAGCAAGACCTAAATCCCAAATTCCGAAAAATATTTTCTCTCCCCTGCCCCAAACAAGAAAAGAGGCCCCCTTGACAGGGAGCCTCTTGGGTTTATGCTCTTAGTCCTTTGCAACTTTGCGCTGGATGAATTTCACGATCTCAACAACTGGGATTACCAGAATACCCATGCCCAGAGCGATCACATACTCGGTCAGACCGATTGGAGTGAAGCCGAATGCGTTTGCCAGGAATGGAACTTCCAGTACAGCAGTGGTCAGTGCCAGAGAAATCAGCATGGACAGCCACAGAACCTTGTTGTGGGATTTCAGGCTGAATACGGATTTGCGCTGGGAGCGTACGTTGAAGGAGTGGAAGATCTCACACATGCTCATGGTCAGGAAGGCCATGGTCATACCGTGGTCGGACACACCGTTCAGAACTGGGAAGAAGGCGCCGTTTTCGAAGAAGTTACCGATCAGGTAAGAAGTGATGGTGATGATGGTAACCAGAACACCCTGGTATACAACATCCACGCCCAGACCGCGAGCGAAGATACCTTCGTGAGAATCGCGTGGAGGACGCTCCATGGTGTCAGGCTCGCCTTTTTCCATACCCAGAGCCAGTGCTGGGAAGGTGTCGGTGATCAGGTTGATGAACAGCAGATGAACGGGGTTCAGCAGAGTGAAGCCCATGAGGGAGGAGAAGAATACGCCCAGTACCTCGGACATGTTGGATGCCAGCAGGAACTGAATTGCTTTACGGATGTTGTCGTAAATGCGGCGGCCTTCGCCTACAGCAGAAACGATGGTAGCAAAGTTGTCGTCAGCCAGTACCATGTCTGCAACATTCTTGGTTACGTCAGTACCGGTGATACCCATACCAACGCCGATGTCAGCGGATTTGATGGAAGGAGCGTCGTTTACACCGTCGCCGGTCATTGCGGTGATAGCAGCGTTTGCTTTCCATGCGTTAACGATACGGGTCTTGTGTTCCGGCTGAACACGAGCGTATACGGAGTATTTCTTCACAGCTTCGCAGATGTCGCTGTCAGCGATCTCATCCAGCTCTGCGCCGGTGATAGCCTGAGCTGCATTCTCGATGATGCCCAGCTCTTTTGCGATAGCAACAGCAGTATCCTTGTGGTCGCCGGTGATCATAACCGGACGGATACCAGCGGTACGGCATTCTTCGATTGCCATTTTTACTTCCGGACGAACTGGGTCGATCATACCGGTCAGACCGATGAAGCACAGCTCCTGTTCCAGAGCTTCTGGGCTGTTATCGCTTGGTCTTTCGTTCCAGTCGCGTTTTGCAGCAGCCAGTACACGCAGGGCTTTGTCAGCCATTGCTTTGTTGGCAGCCATAATTTCGTCCAGTTTTGCCTGGGTCATTGGCTTCACTTCGCCATTGTCCAGGTAGCTGGTACAACGAGCCAGAACCACATCCGGGCCACCTTTGGTGTACTGAATGAATTTGCCGCCCAGCTCGTGAACGGTGGACATCATTTTTCTGCCGGAGTCGAATGGAGCTTCGTCAACACGAGGCTGTTCTGCTTCCAGCTTCTGTTTTGGCAGTTCTACGCTGTAAGCGAAGTTTACCAGCGCTGCTTCGGTAGGCTCACCCTCTGCCTGATTGTTGTCGTTCAGGTAAGCGTCGGAGCACAGAGCCATAGCGGTAGCCAGCAGCTTGGTTTCACCGATGTGATCCACAACGGTCATTTTGTTCTGGGTCAGAGTACCGGTTTTATCGGAGCAGATAACCTGGGTGCAGCCCAGAGTTTCTACTGCGGTCATGCGGCGGATTACCGCATTGCGTTTGGACATGTTGGTTACGCCGATGGACAGAACCAGGGTAACAACGGTGGACAGACCTTCTGGAATTGCTGCAACAGCCAGGGAAACAGCTACCATGAAGGTATCCAGGATAACCGGCAGATGGAAGTCGCCGGTTTTGATCAGGTTGAAGGCGAAAATGAACACACAGATGCCCAGAACCAGTTTGCTCAGGATCAGGCTCAGCTCGTCCAGTTTGCGCTGCAAAGGAGTCTGCTCGTCTTCGGTAGCAGCCAGAACACCTGCGATTTTACCCATTTCGGTAACCATGCCGGTGCCGGTAACAACCATTTTACCACGGCCGTAAACACAGGTGGAACCCATGTAGCACATGTTTTTGCGGTCGCCCAGAGGAACATCCTCCTGGCCGTTGCCCAGAGTCAGCATATCAACCAGCTTGTTAACAGGAACGGATTCGCCGGTCAGGGCAGCTTCCTCGATCTTCAGGCTGGCACATTCGATGATACGACCGTCTGCAGGGACGGCGTCGCCGGCTTCCAGAACGACGATATCGCCAGGAACCAGCTCGTCAGAGTGGACAGAGATCTGTTTGTTGTCACGGATTGCTTTACAGGTTGCAGCCGTCATGGTCTGCAGGGCTTCGATTGCGGCTTCTGCTTTGCTTTCCTGTACCACACCCAGAACCGCGTTCAAGAGAACAACGATCAGAATAATGAATACCTCAGCCAGGCTTTCACCGGCAATCAGGTTGGTCACAGCGGAAACGGCTGCTGCGATCATCAGGATGATCAGCATTGGGTCTTTCAGCTGATCCAGGAAACGCTGAAGGGTGGTTTTCTTTTCCGCATCCTTCAGTTTGTTTGGGCCGTACTGCTCCTGCCGTTTTTTGGCTTCAGCAGAGGTCAAGCCTTCGGCAGTAACATTCTGTTCCTGAAGAACTTCCTGCACAGATTGGATGTACGCTTGCTTCATCACATACAAACTCCTTTTTATAAACTTTTGAGGGTAGTAAAAAAGACCCATGGATGCACCTGTGGTTCGTCCATGAGTCTCATCCTTTACAAAGCATCCCGGGCTATGTTGCCGTACTGTCGGAATGGCTTTCACGCCGGGGCGTGGAATTACTCCCTCAATAAAATATATTATACGCCAGAACAGAAGAAAAGGCTATACCACACTTGAGCCGATTTGTCCAAAAAACGGAAGCCTTAGTCGAGGGGGACGCTCTCTCTGGCTGCCCAGCTGAGGATCAGCCGGTACTGCAGCAGATACAGCTGCCGCAGATTCTCCAGAAAGTCCTCCACCGGGGCGCAGTCCCGCTCCAGAAGCCAGCGCTCCAGAATACTCAGGATGCTGTCCACCATAAAATCGCAGGTCATATCCGGCACCTGCTCCACCTGCAGGCGCAGCAGCTGTCCCACCGCGCTGCGGAAGTGGACAACAAAGGGATTTTGCCCATTGCCCTTCAGCACCCGGCGGTAAAAGACCCGATTCTCATAGAAATAGGAACACAGCTCCTCCATGCTTTGCCAAAAGTCCTCCTGGTCTCTCGGCTCAAGCAGCTGCTGCAGCAGCTGAGCCCGCTGCTCCAGAACCTCGCTGTCGAAGATCCAGTTGGCCAAATCGTACTTGTCTCTGAAATGGTAGTAAAAGCTTTTGCGGTTCATGTGACAGCGCTCACACAGCACAGAAATGCTGATTTTTTCCAAGGGCTGCTCTTGAAGCTCCTCCTTGATCACCGTGGCCAAAGCCCACTTTGTCGTATTGGAATCTGCCATTGTCCTCTCTCCTTGCCTTTTTGAGCTGTCTCTGTCCTTGATTCTCTTATTATAAAGGCTCGGCTTTGTTTTTTCAACGCACTCTTTTTGGGAGAAGGGGCGGCGAAATAAAAAAATACGACGCTTGTGTTCCTATTTATATAGAAAAGGCACGGGGAGTCAAGTTTCTGTCAAGGGGAAGGCACAACCCCCTACGGCCTCGCTGTCGCTACAGAACATTGTCGTAGGGCGTGTTCATTATAGAGCTCAGGCCACGCATGGCCTGAGCCGATACGGACAAAGACGATGGCGAAGAACAAACTGCACTTTTCCGCAAACAAGGCGAACGGTCGCCAGTGAACGGTGCCGCCCGTCTGTGATGGAGGTAACTAAAGGAGGGGTTCCGGGGAGGAACACCCCGGCGGCGCTTTGCCTCCTTTCTCCCCGGCGAGAAAGGAGGTGCCAACTGAAGAAACTGGCTTCTCGCAGAAGCAATTCTGCGCGGCAAGAGCGCTGCAGGCGTTATAGCCTGTATTCTACCCCTCAGTCCGGTTTGCGAAATGTTCCCTTCGGTCACTCGCAAACCACCTTCCCCCCAAGGGGAAGGCAGGGGGAAGTCTCTGCACCCTCATATCCCCCCTTTCTTGACAAAATCCCCCTCTTGTCCTATAGTAGACTTGTATATTTTGAGAAGGGAGGAAGCCCTTATGATCTTCCTGTTAAAATTCCTTTTAGCCCTTGTTGGTCTTGTGGTGATCGGACTGGCCTTTCTGTGCTTTTTCAGCGAGCTGACAGAAGCGCTGGGTCTGTTCGCCGGCCTGATCGGTGCCGCTTTTGTCTTTCTGGTGCTGCAGAATGACGGGGTCATGGCATTTTTGGGCATCACCAACGGCATGGTGGACGACATTGCCTTTGGCGCCATGGTTGGCGGCGGCATCATCTGTCAGTTGGAGATGGAGAAGCTGGGTGCAGCCATGATCACTGCCGGCTGGGTAGCCGTTGGTCTGATCTTCATGCAGGTGATCCCCATCCCCTTTATTGCGGAGCTCGTCAGCATCGTTACCCTGCCCTTTACTGTGGCCTGTGTTCCGCTGCTGTTTGCGCTGCTGCTGATCATTTCCATTATGGGTTAAAGAAAAAGGCAAGTCTCTCCGGAGGCTTGCCCTTTCTTTTTTACAAAGAAATTACCGCTTTACAGAATCTTTACATTTCTCGGATTCCACAAACTTCGTCAATATAGACATAAACTTCTCATTTTACTCGTACAATCCGCTCGGTTTCCACAGAGAAATTTCGTGTTTTCCACAACTTTGACAAAAGTACGACAAGGCTTATGAAATTTACCCATTTTTCTCGTTTTCCTTGCACAAAAATTCTTGTTTGTGCCAACTTGTAAAATTTTCGATAACTTGCTATGATGTTTGTGCAAAGAAAAAGAAAGAAAACGGTAAAGAATCGGGAGAAAGGAAAAGAATTGGTAAGCTCTCCCCTTCCACACCAATCCAAGTTGCTGCCGCCGGCCACAGCCTGGGAACGCCAAGCCTTGCCCTGTACGAAAAACAGGGTAACCAAGCCGCTTCTCCCCTGTGTACCTGCCGCAGTACCAAGCTATTAGGAGGAAAACAAAATGCAAATCTCTGACTTCATCGGACTCTTGGGCGGTCTGGCCCTGTTCCTGTACGGTATGAACATGATGTCTACCGGTCTGGAGGCCGCTGCCGGCGACAAAATGAAATCCATTCTGGAAAAACTGACTTCCAACCGAATCCTGGGCGTTGTGGTAGGCGCAGTGGTTACTGCTATTATCCAGAGCTCCTCTGCCACCACCGTTATGGTTGTTGGCTTTGTAAACTCCGGTCTGATGACCCTGAACCAGGCGGTTTGGGTTATTATGGGTGCTAACATTGGTACCACCATTACCGGTCAGCTGGTTGCCCTGGATGTGGGCGCCATTGCTCCGCTGGTATGCTTCGCCGGTGTTGCCATCATCACCTTTATGAAGAATCCAAAGCTGCACCACTGGGCATCCATCGCTGCCGGTCTGGGCATGCTCTTCATCGGTATGGACATGATGAGCGCATCCATGGCTCCGCTGCGTGATTCCGAGCTGTTCGTCAACATCGTATCCACCTTCTCCAACCCACTGGTTGGTATCATCGTTGGTGCTGTCTTCACCGCACTGATCCAGTCCTCCTCTGCCTCCGTTGGTATTCTGCAGGCGCTGGCTATGTCCGGTGTGGTTCATATGGACACCGCCATCTTCGTTCTCTTCGGTCAGAACATCGGTACCTGCATCACCTCTGTACTGGCATCCATCGGTACTTCCCGTGCCGCAAAACGCACCACCTACATCCATCTGATGTTCAACCTGATCGGTACTGCGCTGTTCACCATCATCGCCATCGTATTCCCACTGGTACCATTCATCGAGAAGCTGTCTCCCGGCGATGTAACCAAACAGATCGCAAACACCCACACCATCTTCAACATCTGCACCACTCTGCTGCTGCTGCCTTTGGGCAACTACATGGCAAAGCTGACCTACAAGATCCTGCCGATCGTTCCGGAAGAAACCCCTACCGAAATGCACCTGCAGTATCTGGACGATGCCGCTCTGATGAACAGCGGTTCCACCGGTTCCTCCATGCTGCATATCTCCATGCTGAAGCAGGAGGTTCTGCGTATGCTGAGCATGGCAAAAGAGGCTGTTGTTATGGGCTATGACGCCGTTATGAACAACGACAGCTCCAAGCTGGCCGAGGCCGAGAAGCTGGAAGAATATCTGGACTACCTGAACAAAGAGATC
>JAGALG010000220.1 GCA_017848075.1 Oscillospiraceae bacterium
GTGATTCCGTTTTGGATCCAGAACAGCACGCCAACCAAAAAGGCTGGATCACTCCTCCCTTCTCCGTCGATGTTATCCTGCGTATTTGACAGATATCATCTGTGGTCGGATTCTTCGGTACCAATGTCCGTCAGTGTAGCCTTTACCTCATCGTAGGGGGCGGCGTAGCGCTGGGACAGATAGCGCTGAGATGCACCCAGTTCACCGTCAGGGCCGCCGAACTGGGTAATGATCAATTTCGCCATAGCCGGGTTGGGGCGGGCGATTTTTACCGGGTACTGCAGTTTCTTATCATAAGTCCACATGGTCTATTCCTCCAATTCCCATGGCCATGGGCCTTTGACCCATTCCCATGTGTCTGCCGGGATCTGATAGTTAGTCAAATGCAGCGGGCCGTAGCGGCGGGTATACTCCTCGCAGAGAAGGGTTTTCCGCTGATTGTAGCGATTGAAGTAGGCGATGGCCTCGGCGTTCTGTGGATGGGTGTCAAGAAACAGATTGGCCTCCACCACGGCGAAGGAAGCCATTTGGATCTGCCGCAGCAGCTCCGCCCGGGACAGGGCGGCCAGATTATTGTTTGTCATTTGGGACACCCTCCCTTCCCAAAAATGGCAGATCCAGCTCGGCAAAGACGGTGCCTCGCTGCAGACCTACATCAATGTCATAGAGATTGCGCCAAGGCTGCATAGCCACATAGGCCATGGCCAGTGAGATGGGCTGCGAGCTGAACTGGCTGCAGCAATCGGATTGCTGGCTGTTGTTGCGTACGCTTTCCATGATATCTCGCTCCTTTCTTAAGCTGCGGGCCTTGTGGAAAACCCGCTGCTCTACCCTATGTGGAAAATCCGTCTGCGGTGAAGGAAGGCTCCCAACAGCTCTGCCGATCCCCATGGAAAAACAGCCCGAAAGACAGCAAAAAGCCGACAGCTTTGCGTCTGTCGGCTTTCAAAAATTTTTTCTTAGCGGAGAGAATTTTTAAATCCAAAGATGGAGAGCATCAGTCCGGTCACAGAGATGACGGTACCGGTAATGCCCAGCACCAAACCGGCAATGCTCAGTCCTTTTGCTGCACCCATGGGACATCCTCCTTTCTTTTTCTTTGATCGGCCGCATAAGGCCCTTCTTTTTTGCATAAACTATGGGGGAGGTGATGTTCTTGCATCCGAAAGCTTCTTTTAAAAATCCCCGTTTCCTGATCTGCCTGCTGCTGCCGCTGGCAGTGGGCGGCCTGTCCTCCCTGCTGACCTACAAGAGCATGGAGATGTATGGCCAGCTGCGGCAGCCTCTCTTGGCTCCTCCGGGCTGGGTCTTCCCTGTGGCCTGGACGATTTTGTACCTGCTGATGGGCTTTGGCTGCTGGCTGATTCTGGATCGTCCTCCCAAGGAGCGGCGAGTAGCCCTCACCCTATATGCTGTCCAACTGCTGCTGAATTTCTGCTGGCCGCTGCTCTTTTTCAATGAACAGCAGTTTTTGCCAGCTTTTCTTCTGCTTTTGGCCTTGCTTCTGGTGGTCATTCTGATGACGGCAGCCTTTTGGCGGCTGAGAAAGCTGGCCGGATGGCTGCAGATCCCCTACTGCCTGTGGCTGGCTTTTGCTCTTTATCTCAACTGGAGTATCTTCCTGTTGAACTGACCGTCGTCCTCCCGGGGACTGAGGCTGTCTGTTTCTACAACATAGTCCCACAGCTGTCCGTCACTGAGGCGGAAGCTGACTTTTTTGGGGAAGCAGCGGTACTCCGCCAATTTTTCCAGAATCTCATGGCACTTGGACAGAGTCAGCTCCCCCTCCACCACCGTTTTGGCGATATAGTCCCGGCCCTGATCCACAAGGCGGGTCTGTCCATCGTCCAGAAGGAGCGTCGCATCGGACAGCAAAGCCTGTCCCAAGGCCTGCTGGTAGCCCTCGATCATAGCAGGAGTTACCCGCAGGATCCGGGGCAGCAGCTCCCGAAAATCCTGCTCCTGTCGGCTGAGCCAAAAGGAACCGTGACGATCCAGTCGGCGGAGGATCTCCTCCCGCTGCAGCACCAGCTCCAGAATATCCGGCCCGGCAAGAGGCGGCAGTGCCGCAATGGCCTCGTCCAGCTTCTGCTGGATTTTTAAGCGCCGCTTCTGATAGCACTGGAGGGGCGACAGAGGCGGCTGGGGAACGATGGGAGCGCAAAGCTCCTCATCCGAGAGGATCAGACGATGAAAATAGTATTTCGGGATCACGCCTTCCCCTCCTTCCCAAGTAGTATAAGAAAAGTATAGCATATTTTTCCCTGTTTGTCTTTGAAC
>JAGALG010000221.1 GCA_017848075.1 Oscillospiraceae bacterium
CTGCTTTGTGTGGCTCTGTTGGCAGGCTGCGGCAGCGAGGGCAAGAAAAATACCATTCCTCAGTCAACACCTCACAAGCAAACGGAGCAAAGCCAACAGGAGAAGCAAACTGCGCCGCAGGTTCCGGGGGAAATCTATGACGCAGGGGAAGTGCAGGCTCTGGTTCCGGAGGGTTGGACTGCCTTCCCGATCAAGGATGCCTTTTCCGACCAGAATGAAATGGAAAAGGACGCCTTCAACATCTGCAAGGGCGGTGTGACAGAGCTGGATCTGTACAGCAAGCCCTATGTGCGATTGGATTACTTTGGCCCGGATACCGAGATGATGAAGCCCAGCAAAGAGTGGTACTCCGATGTGGAGAATGTGGAAGAATTCCAGGCCGGCTCCCATCGCTGGAGCGGCTTTACCGCTGTGGAATACGGAGGCAAGCTGGCTGTCCTTTGGGCAGAAGAAGAGGGCGGACATGAGTATCAGGCCAATATCTGGCTGGAAGTAGAAGGCAACAAAATCAGCCTGGAGGATGAGGAGCTGCTGGCGATTTTGGCCAGTGTTCAGCCATCTGACGGTACAGCAAGCAGCACCATCGGCTCTGACGAGGAGAACAACAGGGAAGCAGCGCTTTCCTCTGATTACTGGGCAGGCTACTGGTACGGTTGGTGGGCCATCAAAAACGGCGGCGGCATCTATCGGGAAGCCAGTGAACAAAATCTGGTATGGGACAGCTTCGCTGAGATCCAGACCAACGGTGCAGAGCGGGGACATCTGACCTTATGGGATACAGAGACAAGCAAAAGCTTCGCTCTGATCAGTGCCGAAGTGCTCTTTGAAGCAAAGGGCGACAGCACTGTGATGACCTTGCAGAGCGGTACTTTCTTCTACGGCAACACCTGGCTGGAAAATTTCCCAATCGCACAGATGAGCATGGAGGAAGGCTCCTGGACAGTGGATCCGGAAAATTCCAGCGTCAGCCATTTTGAGCACATGATCGAAATTGTCGGTCAGTATGTCTCCCCGGAAAATCCGGAGGATCACTTTGACTACTACATTTATCTGCGTCCATGGGGAACTCTTTGGGAGGATGTTCGGAATGGTGATACCAGCTCCTGCTTATATAGCGATATGATGCCGCTTTACCATGACAACTGGTACATTTCCCTGCTGAATCTTGGCTATGAGCAGCCGGTATCCTCCTTCGGGGAAGGCATTGATATCATCAACGAGTATCTGGAAAAGGGAAGCAATGAAAGCTCCGATCAGTCCGGCAGCACACAAAGCTCCTTAGGAGACAAAGCCAACGCAGATGGTATGGTGCCAAGCTTTGAGGCTGCAAAAGCAGGTCTGGATTGGTGTAAGACGCAGCGCTCCTATCGTTCAACCTACGACGAAGTGGCTGCTCAGTTCGGTGTTCACGGCAAATACATTGACTCCTGGGACAGCAACGGCAAGACATTCTGCCGCTATCGCTGGTTTGCTGATGAGGCAAACTATGTGACGGTGACCTTTGAGATTCAGGCCGATGGAACAGAAACATGGAATGTCACCGCATGGGAGGGCTTCAAATAATATGAATAAGGGAATCCTTGTGGCCTGTGCAGTGCTGCTGACCCTCGGTGCCGCTTTTCTGATCCATAGAATACAGCAGGAACCCTTATCGGAGGAGATCGAGGACGGCGCTGTTCGGGACAACAGTGACCCGGCTGCTCCCAAACAGATCGAATCCACGGAGATCACAGCTTTTTCCTGCCGTTTTTCTGTGCTGGATCTGGAGGAGCGGGGGGAACTTGGCAGCTTTGACTATTACAATATGAAAGCCCAATGGACAGACGGTATTGTGGAAGGCTTTTATTACCCTGCTTACCATCATGGGGCAAAAGATTTGGCCTATACTTTTCAAGCAGATGCATCCTTCATGGAACAGCTGCAAAAGGTGGTCGCGGAACAGAATCTGGTTCAGCACAATGGTTGGGATCATGCTGTCAGCGGCCTGCCGGATCAATATGGTGCGGATCTGTCGGTTTCTTATGCATCGGGAGAGCGGATCGATGCCAGCGACAATCAGGATAACTTCCTCAGTGTGGAAGCCATGGGCGCTCTGATCGACCTGTTTTCCGCATACGCAATGAAATAACAGACAAAGAAAAAGGAAGCTCCTTTCGGAAGCTTGCACTTGTCAAGCAAAAGTAGACACACAAAAAAGCATAATTAACAGAAGCCCAGTTCGGTCTTATACTGAACTGGGCTTTTGTAGCCCAAAGCGGCAGAAAGACGCCGGTTATTGAAGAAGGCAACATATTCATCCAACA
>JAGALG010000222.1 GCA_017848075.1 Oscillospiraceae bacterium
CCTCCTATACAGGAGGGGCCTTGTTTATAACCATTTTTCTTTGTGTTTTCCCCTGTCTTTTGACAGGAAAGACGGCGGGCTTGGCCCGATTAGCGGTCGATTGGCATACAAGCCTTCTGCAGCCATTCCTGTGCCCGCTCGGACACATGTGGGCCGACGGTGGCCAGTACATGAGCATGGTAGGAGTTGATCCAGTCGATGTGGCTGTCCTCCAGCAGGTTCATGTCCAGACAGTTGGTGTCGATTGGAACCACAGTGAAGGTCTCGAAGTGGTAGAACTGGCCGTACTCGGTCTTTTCGCCCTTGCGAACCACCACGGTGTTCTCGGTGCGAACGCCATGGCTGCCTTCGGTGTAAACGCCCGGCTCAATGGTCAGCACCATGCCCTCCTGCAGAGGAACCAGAGTTTTAAAGCTCTGTGGGCCTTCATGGACATTGAGCAGATAGCCTACGCCGTGACCGGTGCCGCAGCGATAGTTGATGCCCAGCTGCCACAGATTGTTACGGGAGAGAATGTCCAGCTCCTTGCCGGAGGTGCCCTCCAGCCAGCAGGCATTGGTCAGGTCAATGACGGAGCGCAGCACCAAAGTGAAGTCCCGGCGCTCCTCGTCGGAGATGGCGCCCAAAGCGATGGTACGGGTGGCATCGGTGGTACCCCAGAGATACTGGCCGCCGCTGTCGTTGAGGAGCAGACCCTCTTTCTCCAGCTTCTTGCATTTTTCAGCCGTTGGGCCGTAGTGCATCATGGCTGCGTTCTCTTTGTAGGCGATGATGGCGTTGAAGCTGTCGCCCTTGCAGTCCGGCTGCTCCATACGCAGCTGGTGGATTTTCTCAGACAAATCCCACTCGGTCAGCTGGGTGCCGGCCTCCATTTCTTCCTCCAGCCATGCGTAGAATTCCGCTTCGGCACAGCCGTCGTAGAGGTAGGCTTTGTAGGTATTTTCGGTTTCCACCTCATTTTTCAGCGCTTTCATCAGCGGAATCGGGGAAACCTTATTCAGCATCGTAAAGTTCGGATTGCCGGCTGCGGCTGCGTAGAGGTTGAAGTTGGCTTCGCTTTCGTCACAGAGCAGGCGCAGGCTCTGGCTGGAGGTGGCAAGGTCGCTGAAGATGTCCTCGTAGTCCAGCACCAGCACGCCGTTGTCGGCCAGATTGACGGCCACTTCCAGCGGCAGACGGCTGCAGTCGGTGTAGAGCTTGGCCTCCGTCTGGGACACATAGGCGTAGGAGATGACCACCGGATTGTTCAGCACATCGTTGGCACGGATGTTGTAGAGCCATGCGATGTTGTCCAGACGGCTGATGAGCAGAGCGTCAGCGCCCTCCTCCAGCAGCTTCCGGCGCAGCTCGGAGAGTTTATCGGCGGCGGATTTACCGGAGAACTGCTCCGGCAGCAGGTAGATTACCGTATGTTCCTCGGCAGGGCGCTCCTCCCAAATATCATTGGCGTAGTCGGCGTGGGAGTTGAGGGCGATGCCCTTGGCAGCGAACTTCTCCTGCAGGCCCTTTACATAGGCGGCGGAGAACAGAGTGCCGTTGATGCCCACAGTGGAGCCGCTGGGCAGATTGTCACAGAGGTACTGGGCAATGGTTGGCGTTTCCGGCTCGGAAGCGCGGAAGAGCACAGCATCAGTGCCGCTGAGCTCAATGTCAGCCTGGGTGTAGAAGCGGCCGTCGGTCCAAAGACCGGCCACATCCTTGGTGATGCAGAAGGTGCCGGCCTCGCCGGTGAAGCCGGAGATGTATGTTACCGTAGCCCAATGATGAGAGAAGTACTCGCTCAGATGGGGGTCAGCGCCGGGGATAATGAGGGCGTCGATGTGATTCTCGGCCATCAAAGCGCGGACTTTGGCGATTTTTTCGTTGACTGTCATGGTGGATTCCTTCCTTTCGTCGGATTTTGATTCCATGTCCACTATATCACAATGGGGGAAATAGTCAAGTATTCAGCTTTGACAAAGTTTTATGGTGGAAAGTGGAGAAAATGCCGCAAATATGAACTGTTTTCCCTCATTTATTCATGTATATGAATAAATGAGCTGCAAAAGAAGCAATCCTTTTCTGCGGTGAACGGCAGGAGCGGGACTTGCGGGAAGCATATTGTTGTGGTAAAATAACAGTATCTATCAGCAAATTTCTTATTTTATATAGAGGAGGCCTATCCCATGAAAATCAACCCACTGAAGGGTATGAAAGATTACCTGCCGCAGGAGCAGCGGCTTCGTGACTATGTACAGGGCACAATCCTGTCCGTGTACCGTGCCAGCGGCTTTGAGCGCATCGCCACTCCGATGATGGAGGATATGGAAAATCTGGATAAATCCGAGGGCGGCGACAACCTGAACCTCATCTTCAAAGTGCTGAAACGCGGCGAAAAACTGACCGCTGCCATGGAAAAAGGCGGCGAGCTGGCAGATATGGGTCTGCGCTACGACCTGACTCTGCCCCTGAGCCGCTACTACGCAGCCAATCGGGACAAGCTGCCAAATCCATTCAAAGTCATTCAGACCGACCGGGTGTTCCGTGCGGAACGCCCACAGAAGGGCCGTATGCGTGAGTTCGTACAGTGTGATATCGATGTGCTGGGCGATGAAAGCTGCAACGCCGAAATCGAACTGATCGATGTAACCGCAAGAGCACTGCTGGCCATCGGCTTTAACGACTTTACCGTCAACATCAACGACCGCCGTCTGCTGCGGGGCATGCTCACTTCCATGGGCTTCCTGCCGGAAAGTCTGGACAGCGTGTGCATCAGCTTCGATAAGCTGGACAAAATCGGCGTGGAAGGCGTTTGCGGCGAGCTCTGCGAGAAAAACTGTCCGGCTGAGGCAGTGAAAGCACTGGAGGACTTCCTCAATCAGGGCGAATTTACTCTGGAGAAGGTGGCAGCCCTCTGCGAGGACGCAAGCCTTGGCGAAAATCTGAAAAAAGTGATCGATACGGTGACTGCCATCTCCGGCGGCACTTACAGAATCGAATACTGCCCAAGTCTGGTTCGTGGACAGGGCTACTACACCGGCATGGTCTTTGAAGTGACCTGTGCGGCCTTCAAGGGCGCCGTTGGCGGCGGCGGCCGTTACGACAACATGATCGGCAAGTTCATCGGCCAGCAGGTTCCTGCCGTTGGCTTCTCCATCGGCTTCGAGCGCATCTGCGATATTCTGATGGATCAGGGCTTCGTGGTTCCGGAGGAAAAAGCGAAGCTGGCGCTGCTGTACCGCAAAGAGGACGATTTTACTGCTGTGATGCAGAAAGCAGCCGCTCTCCGTGAAAATCACAGTGTCACCATTCTGCCGCAGGCCAAGAAGCTGGGCAAA
>JAGALG010000223.1 GCA_017848075.1 Oscillospiraceae bacterium
CCACTGCGGTAGGTCTCGATGACACCTTTCAGCGTTTCAAGAACCACTTCAGAATCTTCTTTCGCTTTTGCCAGAATTTCATCTTTTGGATCTGCTTCCGGCTCTTCCTCTTTATTCTCTTCTTCTTTTTCTTCGGTCTGCTGGTTCTCGGTCGTGCTGTTTACAGGAGTATCGTTCTCAACCTCTCTCTGGCAAGCTGCAAAGATCATCATGCAAGCCATTGCCAAAGCCAATACTTTCATCCATTTTTTCATCAGAACCATCCTTTCTTTTCCACAGCATAACGGTGGAGTTGTGGAATCTCTCTTTCTCACGGTATGTTGTTTCCGTTACCTCCATTATACTGGAAAACGACAAAAAAGCATAGCCTTATTTTAAACAGTTTATGGATTTTTTGAAAACATCAGGAGAAGATCAGATCCGCAAACTGGCCTTTGCAGGCTGAGGCCAGCTGCTTGGGCTCGCACTGGATCTGGAAGCCCCGTTTGCCGCCGCTGACAATAATGGCGTCGTGCTCCAGCGCGGACTGGTGGAAAAAGGTCGGGAACAGTTTTTTCATGCCGATAGGGGAACAGCCGCCCCGAATATAGCCGGTCACCTTGTTGATATCGTTCACATGGATCATCTCCATGGACTTTTCTCCCGCACTGCGGGCAGCTTTTTTTAAATCCAGTTCCGCCGCCACAGGGATCACAAAAACAAAGTAGCTTTTGCTGTTTCCTTTGCAGACGAGGGTCTTGAAGACCGTATTCACATCCTGTCCACAGAGCTTTGCGACGGTAACACCGTCCTGATGTTCCTCGGTAACAGGGTAAGTAAACATTTCGTAGGGGATCTTTTCTTTTTCCAAAATACGCATGGCGTTGGTTTTTGCTTGAGCCATGGGATCACTTGCCTTTCTTTCAAAAAAGACCGGCAAAGCCGGTCTTTTTTATTACCTTTTATTCCACAAAGGACTGAACCAAAGTCATAATGATCTCGGTGATCTTCTCCATGGACTGAACCGGAATGTATTCAAAACGGCCGTGGAAGTTATGGCCGCCGGTGCACAGGTTTGGACATGGCAGACCCATATAGGACAATCTTGCGCCGTCGGTACCGCCGCGAACCGGAACCTCCAGTGGCTCTACGCCATGAGCACGGAAGGCTGCACGAGCTTTTTCTACCAGCTCAAAGTGTGGTCGGATCTGTTCGATCATGTTGAAGTAAGAATCTTTCAGCTCCAGCTCGAAGGTGCCTGCGCCATATTTCTCGTTGAGATAAGCAACGATTTTTTCAATGCGAGCTTTTTTCTCCAGGAATTTCTCCATGTCGTGGTCACGAATGATGTAGCTCATGGTGGTGGTCTCCACATCGCCTTTCATCTCATCCAGATGGATGAAGCCCTCTCTGTTTTCGGTAAACTCAGCCTTTTCAAAAGCTGGCAGCATGGAGTGGAACTCCATACCCAACTGCAGAGAGCTGATCAGTACATTTTTCGCTGTACCGGTATGAGTGCTGCGTCCATGGATGCACAGATGAGCGGAAGCGGCGTTAAAGTTTTCGTAGGACAGCTCGCCCAGCTCGCCGCCGTCAACGGTGTAAGCCAGATCTGCGCCAAAGCCGGCTACATCAAAGTAGTTTGCACCGCGGCCAACCTCTTCGTCCGGAGTGAAGCCGATTTTAATGGTGCCGTGTTTCAGGGAAGGATCGTTGATAAAGCGTTCTGCCGCAGTCAGGATCTCTGCGATACCGGCTTTATCGTCTGCACCCAGCAGGGTGGTACCATCGGTCACGATCAGGTCTTTGCCCACATAGTGATTCATGCTTGGATAATCCACTGGACTCATAACAATATTTTTTTCTTCGTTCAGCAGAATATCGCCGCCGTCGTAATTTGGTACGATGCGGGCTTTGATATCTTTGCCGCTGGCAGCCTGTGCGGTATCCATGTGTGCGATCAGGCCCAGAACCGGAGCAGATTCGCAGCCGGAAGATGCCGGAACAGTGCCGTAAACATAGCCTTTATCGTCCATGAAAGCATCGGTAATGCCCATTGCTTTCATTTCTTCTACCAGATAAGCACCCAGATCTTTCTGTTTTGCGGTGGTTGGCACAGTCTGAGAATGAGAATCAGACTCGGTGTCGAAGGCCACATATTTTAAAAAGCGTTCGTATGTCTGCATATAGAAACAACTCCTCTGTCAATATTTGCTTTCATTATACTCTGATTATAGAAGGCTTGCAATGTGGAAAAATACTGATTTTTCCTACAGTCTTTTGCAAAGCAGTACAAATTCCTCATTGCGTCTTTCTTCCTCAAAGCCACAACGAAGGAACAGCTCCAAGGATGGATTGTCCAAGGCAATATTATCGTACAAAGAAGAAAGTCCGTTTTCCTTTGCTGCCGCACAAAGCAGCTGCAAGCCTTCCCGTCCAAAACCCTGGCCTCGGTAACGGGCGTGAACGATCACATCGCACAGAAAGCGTTCCATCTCCTCATCATAGTGATAGGCAAGCTCTCCCACGAAGCTTTTTCGCTCCGTATCGTATAAATATCGGTAAAAATACTTTTTGTTGTTGGATTCCAGCCATTTACTCTGCCAGCTCTCCCATTTTTCTTTTGGGAAGTCGATACAGCCGCCATAAGCATGATTGTAGGCCATTGTCGCTTCATCGCTGAGCAGCTCCTGCCGGAAAGACAATTCATTCAGACTGGGTTTGTACAGCTTTAACATTCCTCATCTCTCCTGACATACACATAAACATCTTCAAAATCCCATCCCTGCTCCTCCAGCTCACTGCCGTCCGGTCTTGGAATCCCAAGGGTATCGTAATACTCGTTGGAGTATTGCAGCTTGCTGCTGTCAAACGATTCCTGCAGCGCCTTTACATAGTCATAGGGCTGCTCCATCGGCTGTAGCTTCAGCTCTGTCTGAAGCCGACGCAGAGAGTCCTCGTTTCCCTGTGGTCGGGGATCCTGTTTTACAAAATCCTCAAAACGCTCCCTGCTCATCCAAACAATTTGTTCGATGGCCGTCGTTGTACCGCAGGCAAGGATCAGGCGGAGAAAATCCTCAAAGTTTTGAGCCAGCGGATAGGCGTGACTGTCCACTGCGCTGTCCGGATTGACTGCGAAAATCAGCTCACCACAGCCTTCAATGGTACCGTAATGGATCCCATTTTCCCAGCCAATGACATTCATTCCAAGCGGCGTACAAAAATAGCCGCCCTCCTGGCTGCCTTCCTCCAAATTGATCGAGCTTCCATTGAAGCCCAGGGCACGATATTGATCCAGCATTGTCATTCTTCTCACTTCCTTTTCTCCATTATAGTACAAAAACGACCGGAAGCATAGTCTGCTTCCGGTCGTTCGCTCTTTTCTTATCGCACCACTGCGCCGTATCCTTTGGCAATGGTTATCAATTCTTCTTCCTCCAGATTGGAACGGGCATCCACAAAGGCTCGTCCGTTGTACATCAACAGGGCCATTTCCAGTGCCTCCGCAGAGTCCGACAGGAAGGAAACCGGCTTATGGAGCATATGAGCATTTTCTGCAAAGTTCCACGCATCCTCCATGGTATCAATTTGGATGGTGATGACATCATACTCATCATCCTCCGCCGCCAGCAGCTCATCTGCCATATCAAAGCTGCAGTAAATCGGCTCTGACTGCTCGAAAAATTCATCCAGGAAGTAAGGCTCCGCCTCGCTGGCCATAAAGATGGTATTCGTATCCAAAGGAACTCGTTTAGGAGCCTTCTGACTGGACTCCAGATGCTTCACCAGCTCAGCCAGATGATCCGGAGTAACCCCTTTACCGCCGCCTAAAATCACAGCGCCGCTGTTCCACAAGTCCGTCATGGAACGGGCCCACTGTCTGCTGTCTGCCAGATCGGTATCCGGTTTTACCACCAGTGGGATGATACCGTAAGGCGCCATTTCCTCCACATGATGGATCAGCTCCTTAGGGTCTCCCTTGCGGCAGGTCAGGCCAAAGGCTTCTGCCCCCAAGGACTGACACACGATCAGAGCGGATACCAGATCACAGCCCAGATTGGTCTCACCGTCGGCTTCCACCTCCAGCACCACCATGATGGGCAGTTTCGTCTGTTTGCAGCCCAGTACCGCTGCCCGACAATGGGACAGGGAGATCATATGATCGGCAATCAGCATATCGGCGCCACCCCGTTTCAGGGCAAAGGCCTGTTCCGCATAGATGTTGACAATATCAAGGAAAGGGGTCTCCCCGAAAGGCTGAGCATGGAGCGCCAGCGGTGAAACACAGCCGGCAACCAGTACATCCTCGTCCAGTGCCTTACAGGCCTCTACCGTCAGTCGGGTCAGTTCCTGATTGATCTCCACCGTCCGCTCTCCCAAGCCGTAGGCCTCCAGATGGTTCCGGTCGGCATTGTCGGTAGGAGTGCAAATGATATGGCTGCCTGCTTTTACATATTCCCTTGCAAAGTCCTGCAGAACCTGTGGGTGTTCCAGCAGCCACTGCTCCGGGCAGCTGCCTTCCGGCATCTGCTCCCGGGCATAATCAATAGACATATCGCCATCCATCAGTGCAGGAACATCCTGTAAAGCGGAATGGAGGCTTTTCGTGCTCATGGTTCGATCCCTTTCGTTAAAATCAAAATTCAAATACTTACATAGACTCCGGAACAGTGATCTTCAACAGATCCAGCATGTTGCACAGAGTGGTTTTTACAGCCATGCACAGGCTGATTCTTGCCTGCATCAGCGCCTCGTCCTCGCCTTTTACATGGCAGTTGGTGTAGAATTTATGGAACTGGGTAGCCAGATCCACGCAGTAGTGAGTCATGCGGGCTGGGTCGTAGTTTTTCGCCGCATTGATGATCTCCTGTGGGCAGAGAGCCAGTTTGCGGATCAGCTCTTTTTCTTCGGAGGAGGTCAGTTTTACCAGCTCGTCCATGCTGCAGCTTCTTGGCTGGATACCCTGTGCGCTCAGATTCTTCAGAATGGAGCAAATGCGGGCATGAGCGTACTGTACATAGTAAACCGGGTTGTTGGAGGATTCTTCAACAGCCAGATCCAAATCAAAGTCCAAAGTAGAGTTTGGCTCACGCATATTGAACAGGAAACGAGCTGCATCGATTGGAACCAGATCGGTCAGATCGGACAGAGTAACCGCTTTACCGGTGCGTTTGGACATTCTGTAAGGCTCGCCGTCCTTCATCAGACGAACCAGCTGCATCAGACTGATGTCCAGCTTGCTGCCGTCCAGACCAATGGCGTCCATTGCGCCTTTCAGACGGGCAACATGGCCGTGATGGTCAGCACCCCATACATTGATCACGCGGTTGAAGCCGCGCTCTGCGAATTTATTCTGATGGTATGCGATATCTGCTGCGAAGTAGGTTGGGTTGCCATTGGCACGGATCAGAACCTCGTCTTTTTCGCCGCCGAATTCGGTAGCTTTATACCAGATAGCGCCATCTTTTTCATAGGTCAGGCCACGGCTGCCCAAATGGTCAACCACGGCTTTTACTGCACCGCTGTTGTGCAGGGTGCTTTCCGGGAACCATACATCGTATACGATGCGGTATTTTTCCAGGTCTGCTTTCAAACCGGCTACATTCTTTGGCAGAGCAAAGTCAACCAGAGCCTTTCTGCGCTCTTCTTCCGAAGCATTCAGATAACTGTCGCCGTGGATCTCTGCAAACTGCTGTGCACGCTCTTTGATATCTTCGCCGTGGTAGCTGTCTTCCGGCAGTTCCACTGCATCTTCGCCTTTGAAGATCTGCTGGTAACGAATGTCCAGAGACAGGCCGAATTTCTCGATCTGGTTGCCGGCATCGTTGATATAGAACTCTTTGGTCACATCGAAGCCGCAGGCATCCATTGCCGCCGCCAGACAGTCACCGATAGCACCACCACGAGCGTTACCCATGTGCATTGGTCCAGTTGGGTTGGCAGAAACGAACTCGATCATTACTTTCTCGCCTTTACCGTAGTCGCTGCGGCCGTAGTCCTTACCTGCCTCCAGAATACCGGAAACGGTGGATGCAAACCAGCTTTCCTTCACGAAGAAGTTGATAAATCCAGGGCCTGCGATTTCTGCTTTCTCTACATGAGAAGCAGTGGAAAAGTCCATGTTCTCCAGCAGAATTGCTGCGATTTTTGCCGGTGCATTGCGGAAGGTACGGGCAGAAACCATGGCTGCATTGGTTGCAAAGTCACCGTGGGAAGTATCGCCCGGAATTTCTACGGTATAGTTTGGCAGTTCTGCCTGTGGCAGCTGACCGGCTGCCATTGCTTTTTCCATGGAAGAACGAATCAGGCTGTTGACCTCATTCATGGCTTCCTGTACAAAGTTTCTTGCTGTCATTTTAAACGACCTCTTTCTTCTATTTCCAGTGGGTTGATTTATTTTTCAGTGGCTTTCCAGCTCACTTCGATTTCATTGTAGCTATTGATCCCCGCGCCCAAATCCAGGGTATAGGCCAAAAACAGACGACCGCTGCCCTCCAGGATAGACAGTTCATGCTGGCGGCCTCGCACATCAATGTCCATGGAGCCAAACTCCGTGTTGTAAAGGCAGCTGTTACATTCATCCAGCTCGATGATCAGCTTGGAATTGGCTTTTCCATAACGGTTCATGGTTACACAGCGACCTGGTCCCAGCTTCAGAACAGTGCTGTGACCTTCAAAGCCGGTAACTTCACTCTCGTCATAGGACAGATAGTGCAGACCGTCTTTTTCATACAGGCTTCCAAGAGTGGACAGCTCCATTTCATCACTTTCACCGTCCATAACCTGTGCGCTGCGGATCGTGATATCAACTTCTTGTTTCATAGCTCTCTCCTACGCCAGTTCTACCTGTTCCACGGCACCGCTGATGGAGCGACCCAGGAAAAGGGAGGCGATCTGTTCAAAACCGCTGATCTGATCGGTCACATTGTACTGGGTCACGCCTGCTTCCTCCCGTTCAGCCAGCATAGCATGGCTGGAAAGGATTTTCTTCACATAACGAGCCGTACACTGTCCCGGATCGATCAGGGTCACATCATAGTTCAGTACTTCATTGAACACATCATAGATGATCGGGTAATGAGTGCAGCCTAAAATCAGAGTATCGATCTTTTCTTCGATCAAAGGTTTCAGGTACATTTCCACCGTCAGGCGGGTAATCGGATTATCCGCCTGCACCAGTCCGTTCTCTACCAGCGGAACCAGCAGCGGACAGGCATTGCCAAAGACACGGACATCCGGACGAATACTGCGGATGGTTTTTCCATAGGCATTGCTCCGCATGGATGCGGCGGTTCCCACCACGCCGATACGGCCCTGTGCTGTCAAAGCACAAGCCTCCTGAGCAGAAGGCAGGATCACATTGACATAGGGGATTCCCAGATTATCGCTGACCTCCTTGGGCAAGGTTGCGCTGACCGTACCGCAGGCAGCAACGATCATTTTGATGTCTTTGCTTTTGAGGAAGTTCATATCCTCCAAAGCATATTTGATAATGGTTTCCCGGCTGCGGCTTCCGTATGGGACACGGCCGGTGTCGCCCAAATATACGATATTTTCATTGGGAAGGATCTTTTGCAGTTCCTTGACCACGGTCAGGCCTCCCAAACCGGAGTCAAAAACGCCAATGGCTCTGTTGTCCATACAGAACCTCCTTTCTTGGGAAACAGCTTATTTTCTCTCCATTGCCAGAGTCATCAGACGATCCAGCAACACAGGATAGGACTCACCGGAAGCTTCTCTCAGCTTTGGATACATGCTGATGGAAGTAAAGCCCGGCAAAGTGTTGATTTCGTTGAGAATGATGCCGCTGCCATCCCGTTTTACAAAGAAGTCCACACGGGACAGACCCTCGCAGCCGATTGCGCGATATGCCTTCTCTGCTGTACGGCGAATCTCTTCGTTCAGTTCATCAGAAATTTTGGCCGGCAGATGCAGTTCAGTGCTGGCATCCTGATATTTTGCTTCATAAGTATAGAATTCCACCAAAGGGGTGATTTCACCGCAGACAGTGGATGCTACTGGATTTTCGTTACCCAGTACCGCATTTTCCACTTCACGGCCATCGATGAACTCTTCCACGATAGCTTTACGGTCCTCTTTCAGAGCCACGAAGCAGGCTTCTTTCAGCTGCTCCCGATTTTTTGCCTTGCTGACACCGACGGAGGAACCGGCATTGGCTGGTTTTACAAACATTGGATAGCCCAACTGAGCTTCCATTTCGGCAGCCAGCTCTTCAAAGTGCTCCATATCACTCATGGTCACGCAGTGCCATTTTGCCATTGGGATACCGGCAGCTTCCAGAACGGTGTGGGTCAGAGCTTTATCCATGCAGTTCGCACTGGAGAGCATGTCACAGCCTACGAATGGGATTCCTGCCAGTTGGAACAGGCCCTGAATGGTACCATCTTCACCATTTTTACCGTGGAGAACCGGGAAGCATACATCGATCGGACAAACTTCCACAGAGGAACCATCCATCAACAGCAGACCATGGTGGCTGCGGTCCGGAGAGATCACAGCGGTTCTTGCCGGTTCGTTCTCCCATTTCATGGAGGCGATATCTGCAATGTCGCCGTTGTATTCCAGCCAGCGTCCATCTTTGGTAATGCCGATCATCAGCACATCATATTTTTCTCTTGGAATATTGTTCAGCACAGCAGTGGCGGAAACAACCGACACATCATGCTCGCTGGAAACGCCGCCGAAGAGGACGGCTACTTTGATTTTATTCATAAAAGTCACGCTCCTGTTTTAAGAGGATGGGAAGGGGCTGCGAAAACAGCCTATTCCTGCTTTTGGCCCGTTATGACAGACCGGATTGCATACTTAATTATTGTACCATAAATCTATACTGCTCCGCAATCAGCACATTGAAAGAAATCCACCCCCTTTCCGCCCCGTTTTCACAGCCTTTGATACAAAAGCTTCCTTCTATATATGCAAATTTGGAAAAGGTCCGTTTTTCTTGGATTCAAGGGATTTTCGGCACTTTATTCTCCACACTTTTTCCTCTGTTTTACCCCTCCTTTGCAATTCAACCAAAGTGAGCTGTTATTTTTTTCGCTCCCTTTTGCAATATCCATAAATCGCATCACAAAGCGAAAAAAACCATTGACGGCAGCCCCCCGCTTGTGTTATAGTTAAGCTACCTCAAAAGGGTTATTTTTTTATGTCCAAATTTAAATCGTTTCCTTTACGAGGGAGGCAAAAAATCCGTTCTATCAGGAGGTGCCGATATGAGGGTTAAAATTACCATGGCTTGCACTGAATGCAAACAGCGCAACTACAACACAATCAAAAACAAGAAAAACGATCCTGACAGACTTGAAATGAGCAAATATTGCAAGTTCTGCAGAAAACACACCACTCACAAAGAGACTAAGTAGGCGAAAGGCGGTTTTGTCATAATGGCTGACGAAAAAAAAGTAAGCTTCGCCGCTAAAATCTCCCGCTTCTTCAAAGACCTTAGAGGTGAGATGAAGAAAATTGTTTGGCCTAGCAAAAAACAGATCATCAACAACACCGGCGTTGTAATCGCAGTTGTTGTTGCTACCAGCATTGCAGTTGGCGGTTTTGACTACCTGCTGAACCTGCTGATCGGTTTGTTTGTTAGCTAATAATTTCTCGCCCTGTTGGAGGTTTTAATATGTCTGAAGCTGCAAAATGGTATGTGGTGCACACCTATTCCGGTTACGAGAATAAGGTAGCAACCGATATCACAAGCGCGGTGGAAAACCGCAAACTCCACGACCTGATCTGCGATGTTATGGTACCAACCGAAACCGTTGTAGAGATCAATGACAGCGGCAAAAAACGCGAAGTGGAAAGAAAAATCTTTCCCGGTTATGTTCTCGTAAAAATGGTTATGACCGATGATTCCTGGTATGTTGTCCGCAACATCCGCGGTGTTACCGGTTTCGTAGGACCAGGCTCCAAACCTGTTCCTCTGACTGAGGACGAGGTTCTCGCACTTGGTGTGGATAAGAAGCAGGTTGAAGTCAACTTCTCCGTTAGCGACTCTGTTAAAATTACAGACGGCGCTCTGGAAGGCTTCATCGGCGTGGTGGAAAGCATCGATCTGGACAACAACAAAGTTACCGTTGTTGTATCTATGTTCGGTCGTGAAACCCCAGTTGAGCTTGAACTCGATCAAGTAGCGACTCTAGATTAATCTTTTATGAGGTAAAACTTCAGCCCGGACAGGCTGATTTGTTGGATTCCTGTAATGGACAGGATCCGCGCGTGGGAGGAGCAATAAATCCTTTTTATCAGATTGCTCCGATTGACCACATCACTATGGAGGTGCAAACACAATGGCTCAGAAAGTTGTAGGCTATATTAAGCTGCAGATTCCTGCTGGAAAGGCTACTCCAGCACCACCGGTTGGTCCTGCTCTCGGTCAGCACGGTGTAAACATCATGGCCTTCACCAAAGAATTCAATGAAAGAACCAAACAGGACGTTGGTCTGATCATCCCAGTAGTTATTACTGTATATGCTGACCGTTCCTTCTCTTTCGTTACTAAAACCCCACCAGCTGCAGTTCTGATCAAAAAAGAATGCGGCATCGACAGCGGCTCTGGCGTTCCTAACAAAACCAAAGTTGCTAAAATCACTAAAGCACAGGTTCAGAAAATTGCTGAAATGAAAATGCCTGACCTCAACGCAGCAAGCCTGGAAGCAGCAATGAGCATGATCGCTGGTTCCGCTCGCGCAATGGGCGTCGAGGTTGTAGACTAATCTTCCCGGGTGGGAGGAAAGTTCCGCAATTACCACTCAGAATATTTGGGAGGAGTAATCTAAAATGAAACATGGTAAAAAATATCAGGACAGCGTAAAAGCAGTAGACACTTCTGCTCTCTACGATACCGCTGAAGCGCTGGAACTGTGTGTTAAAACTGCAAAAGCTAAATTTGATGAAACCGTAGAAATCCACGTTCGTCTGGGCGTTGACTCCCGTCACGCTGAACAGCAGGTTCGTGGCGCAGTAGTTCTGCCAAACGGTACTGGTAAAAATGTTCGTGTACTGGTATTCGCTAAAGGCGATAAAGTTGACGCAGCTCTGGCAGCTGGCGCTGACTACGCTGGTGCAGAAGAACTGATGACCAAAATCCAGGGTGGCTGGATGGACTTCGATGTAGTAATCGCTTCCCCAGACATGATGGGCGTTGTTGGTCGTCTCGGTAAAGTGCTTGGTCCTCGCGGCCTGATGCCATCTCCAAAAGCTGGTACTGTTACTCCTGACGTTGCTAAAGCTGTTGCTGAAGCAAAAGCAGGTAAAATCGAGTACCGTCTGGACAAAACCAACATCATCCACTGCCCAATCGGTAAAGCTTCCTTCGGCGTAGAAAAACTCACCGAGAACTACGAAACTCTGATGGGTGCTATCATCAAAGCAAAACCAGCTGCTGCAAAAGGTAAATACGTAAAATCTTGCGTACTGGCTACCACCATGGGCCCTGGTATCAAAATCAACCCAGCAAAATATCTGTAATATATATTCTGTATATAACAGAACCTCCGGTCTTTCGACCGGAGGTTTTTTTGTTAATCTTCTTTTTCCCAAATCAGCTGACGATCATTTTCATCGTCACCCTGTATCCAAACTTCCTGCAGTTCATCGGCTGGAACCTTCGTTTCTACCGTGGTGCTGCCGCTTTGATGCAGCCCTACAAGAGCAAAGCGAGGTTTCAAAATCAGACGATCCTCCTCCAGTTCTTGTGTGGTAATGGTGAAGGCAACGGCACTGCCCTCCAGCATCATGGGGATCTCCAGTTTCCCTTCTTCTGTCTGTCGGATCTCGCCCACAAACACCCCGTCTGCATTGACCGGGTAGCCAATTCCAAAGAACCAAAGCACCGGAATCAGAAACACAAAGATACATAGCACAACAAATGCCAATTTATTGGCGATCACATGATCTTTTTTCTCCTCTTCTTCGCTATCTTCCTGCTGATGCTCTGCGTCCAAATCATCCTCTTCCCAGAGCTCATTCTCTGGTCGGTATTCTTCTTTCATCACACTCTCCCCTTTCATTTCCTTTCTTGTTATTATACCACAGGAAGCAACACCTGTCTTGTCCAAAGCGTAAACGATTCCGAAAATGTCATTGAATTTTTCTCTTGACCTTTTACAGAAATCACTTTTATCCCTTATCAAAAAGTGTTATACTAAGTGTATTCTATGACAAAGGAGGGGAGCTGGAATGAATAAGCGTTGGCTGCTGTGTTTGGCAGCCTGTTTTCTGCTGCTGAGCGCTTGCCAGCAGGAGGGGG
>JAGALG010000224.1 GCA_017848075.1 Oscillospiraceae bacterium
CAAAATCTTCTTTGGAAACAAAATCGGGTAGACGAATTACCGAAATCCAGTGAAAGGCAGATTTATTGGAGTAGTCCACACCATCAACATGATCCTGCCACCAGAATCCCTCAAGGGGAGGCACCACATATTCATAGAACCCCTCAATTTTGTAATCGGTCTTATAGCTCATCTTTAAAGTGTATGCTACGGCGTATAAGACACTGATTGCCTGCTGATAGGCTCCACCCTCTTCATTGGGGTTGCCCTTGCCCCGCACAGCAATATAATTGGCCTTTGGGACATGAACAATCTCGGGCTTGTTTTTGGGCATATAAAATTCCTTGTACTCTTTCTTAAAGTCAAAAGCCATAATTACTGCCTCCTTTGACGATGGTTTTATCGATTTCGCCTTATTCTTATTTCCTCAATCGCATTGGTACATGAGGGATATCGTCCTCTAAAAATTCCTCGCCACAAAGGCGGAAGCCGGCTTTTTCATAGAAGCCCATGGCGTAGGTTTGAGCTTCAATAAAGATGCTGTCAGCCTGCAGCTGTTCCCATGCGGCACGAATACCTTCCCGCAGAATTTGAGCGCCCAATCCACAACCTCGTTCCGTAGTCAGTACCCGACCGATTTTGGCGCATTTGGTGTCCTGATCCTTCCAAAATTCCCGCAAGTAGGCCAAAATCCGGCTATCTTCCTCCAGCCACAGGTGGAGGCTTTCCTGATCCAAACCGTCAACATCCTGATAGGGGCAGGTTTGTTCCACTACAAAAACAGCGGAGCGCGCCTGCAGGATCGCATATAGTTCTGCTGTATTCAACTGCTCAAAGCTTTTGCACTTCAAATTCATCGGATCGCTTCCTTTATCTGATTTCTGGCTCCATTATATCATAGGGGAGTAGAGAAGGGAAGCCGATCTGTCTTGACCGAAGACAGAAAAGCCGAGTATAATAACAGCAGAGAAGAGGAGGGACAGCCATGAAGCGTTCGATTTTTACAGAGGAAGAAAAGGCGCTGCTGGAGCGTATTGGCACTCCACGGCAGGTTTTGCCCCGTGGTCTGATTTATCTGCAGGGCGATGAGGCCGATCATCTTTACTATATCTGCAGCGGACGGGTTCGGGTCTTTCAAAATACCCCATCGGGACGGGAAGTGACGCTGGATGTGGTGGAGGCGGGGCATATCATCGGGGAATCCGCTTTCACCGAGGGACAGAAGCGTCCGGCCTGTATTCAGGCGGTCAATCAAGTGCAGCTGGTGTCCTTTCAGATGGCAGATGTGCTGCCTTATTTTCGGACAGAACCGACGCTGGCTCTGCATTTTTTGCAGCAGTGCTCCAATACCATGGATCGTCTGAGCAACCGCCTCCACGATCAGTGCCTTATGGATCGCTACGGAAAGATTGCCAGCTTTATCTTGGATCTGACCGCCGAGGAATCGGAGGAAAAGGGTACGCTGGACGGTATTCTGCCCTATACCCACGAAAATATTGCCGAAAGTCTGGGCCTCAGTCGCACGACCGTGACAGCGGTTTTGCAGGAATTTGAGGAGCAGGGCTGGATTCGGGGAGGCTATGGACAGCTGAAGGTTATGAACCGAACGGCTCTGGAGGGCTATCTCCTGCGAAAAAAAGAAATGTAAAAAACAGGTTGAATTGTCGGATAGATGACAATTCAACCTTCTTTTTTTCGCTATCATAGGCTTATTCGATAATGAAAGAGGAAGTTGGAGGTTTTATGATGAAACAGAAAATCAATTTGGTTCTCAGTATTCTTGTGGGAAATATTTTGCTGGCTTTTGCAGTCTGTGCTTTTGTGGTACCGCAGGACTTTATGCTGGGCGGTTCTACCGGTATTGGTTTATTCCTGCAGAACTGGCTGCCGCTGCAGCTGTCCCAGTTGTCTGCCATTACCAATGGTCTTTTGTTCCTGCTGGGTCTGATTTTCATGGGTAAGCAGTTTGCAGCCGCATCTCTGCTGTCCACATTCTTCTACCCGATTATTATGGGTATCTTTGAACAGCTTCCGATCGGAACTCTGTTTGCAGAGGAAGATCCACTGCTTTGTGCTATCTTCTGTGCATGTATTATGGGTTTTGGCGTTGGTATCGTCCTGCGTGCCGGCGGTTCTACCGGCGGTATGGATATCCCACCGAGCATTTTGCAGAAATACAAGGGAATTCCGGCGGGAACTTCCATCATGGTGTTTGACATTCTCATTTTGGCTGCTCAGGTCAGCATCAATGGTCTGGGAGGAATCCTTCACAGCATTCTGATCACAATGATCTGCTCCTTCGTTATTAACCACACCATCATCAGCGGTGAAAAGAAAGTAGAAATCATCATCATCTCTCCGAATTACGATAGAATCCGCCAATCTATTTTGGAACAGATGGATTGCGGCGTGACCCTGCTGGCGATGGAAACCGGCTACGAGCTGAAAGCACAAAAAGCCTTGCTCAGTGTTGTGTATGCCAAAAAATATCCTGCACTCCGGGATATGGTTCTGAAACTGGATCCGCAAGCGTTTATCGTGGCCAGCGATGTGAAAAATGTAAACGGCAAAGGCTACACTTTGTCCAGAGTATAAGAAGAACAGCCTGCTCCCAAAGGAGCAGGCTGTTTTTTTATTCAATATCCAGTTCCGGAGGAACATCGATCTCGTCAGACACATATTTACCATTTTTCTTGCGCTGACGCACACATTCCGTCAAGAGATATTCAATCTGTCCGTTGACCGAGCGGAAATCGTCCTCCGCCCAGGCAGCGATGGCCGCATACAGCTTTGCGGAGAGCCGCAGCGGAACCTGTTTTTTCTCTTTGTCAGCTGCCATTAGTACAGGCTGCCGGAGTTGACAACAGGTTGAGCGTCGTGGTTTCCGCAAAGAACCACCAGCAGGTTGGAAACCATGGCGGCTTTCCGTTCCTCATCCAGTTGTACAACCTGATTTTCATTCAGTCGCTCCAAAGCCATCTCCACCATACCAACAGCACCGTCTACGATCATCTTGCGGGCATCAATGATAGCAGAAGCCTGCTGACGCTGCAGCATAACTGCCGCGATCTCCGGAGCATAAGCCAGATAGGTGATGCGTGCTTCGATGATTTCCAGACCGGCGTCAGCAACCTTGGACTGAATCTCCTCGCGGATGCGATTGGCAACGATTTCGCTGGAACCGCGCAGGCTGCCTTCATCGGCAACGCCGTCGCCGGTGG
>JAGALG010000225.1 GCA_017848075.1 Oscillospiraceae bacterium
CATAATTTATCAAAGAACCTGCTGTACAGCTGTTCTGCATCATTGCTGAACCAAGATACATAGGATCCAGAATCTTTCTGATGAAAGGTATGATAATCGATCGATTCGATTTTCTTCGCAGCCATTGTGCGCAAATCATTTTTAATCAGCCACCGCATTCTGTTTCGATATACAGTACGGATATATTGTAAGGCCAGATTGAATGCCCACAACGCAAGCACAAAGAAAACGACCTGACAAGCCAGGACGATTTGTTGCTTTACAGGAATATCCATTAAAATAACATCCAAGATCCATTTAGACGAATAATTACAGGCAACACCGATCATCGATGCCGCAATCAGAATCATTACCATCAAAACGCTTTCTTTCCAATGTTTCTTTAATATTTTCAAGCCCTCATTCATTCTTATTTCCTCCCTTGCTTTACTTTTCACTAAGCAAGACGATCTCCCACACCCTTCTGTCCAGCTTTTTTTAGAAAATATAAAAAAATTCCACCGAGAAATCGGTGGAATTTTTCTTAGTCTTTCATAAAGTCTTTGAGTTTCTCAAAGAAACCCTTGCGCTTATTGTAATTCTTGTCAGAGCAGGAGCTGTCGAAGTCTTTCAGGGCTTCCTTCTGTTTGGAGCTCAGATTGGTTGGAACCTCAATGCTCACACGAACATACTGATCGCCCCGGCCTCTGCCGTTGACATATGGAATACCTTTATTCCGCAGACGGAATACGGTGTTGGGCTGGGTTCCCTCCGGTACATTGTAGGAAACTTTGCCGTCAATGGTTGGAACGGTCACTTCTGCACCCAAAACAGCCTGGCAGAAGGTGATCGGTACATCGCACCATACATCGTAACCGTCACGCTCAAAGAGCGCATCCTTGCGAACAGATACGGTTACATTAACATCGCCTGCAGGACCACCGTTCAGGCCGTCATCGCCCTGACCACGGAGTACAAAGGTCTGACCATCATCGATACCGGCCGGAACCGATACCTCCAGTTTCACAGCTTTACGGCTGCGTCCCATGCCGTTGCATTTCTTGCAAGGATCCTTGATGATCTTACCGGTACCGCCACACTTGGAACATGGGCGGGCAGACTGCATCACTCCAAATGGAGTGCGCTGCTGGGTCATCACCTGACCGGAACCATGACAGTCAGGACAAACTTCCGGTGTAGTCCCTGCGGAAGCGCCGCTGCCGTTACAGTCCTCACAACGAACCATACGGTTGATGTTGATGGTCTTTTTACAGCCCTTCGCTGCTTCCAGGAAGGACAGGTTAATGGAGATATTGACATTGTTTCCACGGATTGGGCCATTTGGATTGCGGGTTCGGGTACTGCCGCCAAAACCACCGAAACCAAAGCCACCGCTTCCGCCGAAGAAGGTATCGAAAATATCGCCAAAGTCGCTGAAGTCGAAGCCGCCTGCACCTGCGCCGCCTGCACCGAAGTTTGGATCTACGCCGGCATGGCCGAACTGGTCATAACGCTGGCGTTTTTCCGGGTCGGAAAGGATCGCATAGGCCTCGTTGGCCTCTTTAAATTTTGCTTCTGCCTCGGCATCGCCCGGATTCAGGTCCGGATGGTACTGCTTTGCAACCTTACGATAGGCTTTTTTCAGCTCATCGTCGCTGCAGCCCTTCTGAACGCCAAGGACCTCATAATAATCTCGTTTCTGTTCTGCCAATGGTATTCACCCTTCTCGTATTACACGAAGTGGGGGCTTCAGCTTCGCTGAAGCCCCTCGTTATGCTTGATTATTTGTCGTTTACTTCAGTGAAGTCAGCGTCTACATAGTCAGCACCGTTTGCATTCTGCTGCTGTGCACCCATGTTTGGATCCATATTTGGAGCACCCTGTGGGTTAGCCTGCTGATATACTTTTGCGGAAACATCGTAGAATTTCTTGGTGAGATCTTCCTGTTTTGCTTTGATATCATCCAGATTGTCGCCTTTGAGTGCTTCTTTCAGTGCTGCGATCTTGGTTTCCAGTTCAGCTTTGTCAGCTGCTTCCAGTTTATCGCCAAGCTCAGAAATGGTTTTCTCAGACTGGAATACCATCTGATCTGCTGCATTGCGGGTATCAACTGCTTCTCTTGCTTTCTTATCCTGGTCAGCGAACTGCTCAGCTTCACGAACTGCTTTCTCGATATCCTCTTTGGACATGGAGGTGGAAGAAGTGATGGTGATGTTCTGTTCTTTGCCGGTACCCAGGTCTTTTGCGGATACATGAACGATACCGTTTGCGTCAATATCGAAGGTTACTTCGATCTGTGGAACACCGCGTGGAGCTGCTGGGATACCATCCAGATGGAACATACCCAGAGTTTTATTGTCGCGAGCCATTTCGCGTTCACCCTGCAGAACATGGATCTCTACGCTGGTCTGGCCGTCAGCTGCGGTGGAGAAGATCTGAGATTTTTTAGTAGGAATGGTGGTATTTCTTTCGATGATCTTGGTAGCAACGCCGCCCAAGGTCTCCAGACCCAGAGACAGTGGGGTTACATCCAGCAGCAGCAGACCTTTTACTTCGCCGCCGAGTACGCCGCCCTGAATTGCTGCACCGCAAGCAACACATTCGTCAGGGTTGATACCTTTGAATGGCTCTTTGCCGGTGATGCGTTTTACTGCTTCCTGAACAGCTGGGATACGGGTAGAACCACCAACCAGCAGGATTTTATCCAGTTCGTTTGCAGACAGACCTGCGTCAGACAGCGCCTGATTTACTGGGCCCATAGTAGCCTCAACCAGGTCATGGGTCAGCTCATTGAATTTTGCACGGGATACAGTAATATCCAGATGTTTTGGACCAGTAGCGTCTGCAGTGATGAATGGCAGGTTTACATTTGCGGTAGTCATGCCGGACAGCTCGATTTTTGCTTTTTCTGCTGCCTCTTTCAGTCTCTGCATTGCCATTTTGTCGTTGGACAGGTCAATGCCGTTTTCTTTTTTGAATTCATCTACGAAGTAGTTGATCAGTCTCTGGTCGAAGTCATCGCCGCCCAGTCTGTTGTTACCTGCGGTAGCCAAAACTTCCTGTACGCCATCGCCCATTTCGATGATGGAAACATCGAAGGTACCGCCGCCCAGGTCGTATACCATAACTTTCTGTTCGGATTCTTTGTCAACACCGTAAGCCAAAGCAGCTGCGGTTGGTTCGTTGATGATTCGTTTTACTTCCAGACCTGCAATTTTACCAGCGTCCTTGGTAGCCTGACGCTGAGCGTCGGTGAAGTATGCAGGAACGGTGATAACTGCTTCAGTAACAGGTTCGCCCAGGTAAGCTTCTGCGTCGGATTTCAGTTTCTGAAGAATCATTGCAGAGATTTCCTGTGGGGTATAGGATTTGCCATCGATGTCAACTTTGTGGTTGGTACCCATTTCGCGTTTGATGGAAATAACGGTTTTATCCGGGTTGGTGATTGCCTGGCGTTTTGCAACCTGGCCTACCATTCTTTCGCCGGTTTTGGAGAAAGCAACAACGGAAGGAGTGGTTCTTGCGCCTTCTGGGTTAGCGATTACAACTGCTTCGCCGCCTTCCATAACAGCGACACAGGAGTTGGTAGTACCAAGGTCGATACCAATAATTTTACTCATGATTCATTACCTCCAAGTAATGCGGCTTTCGCCGCTGACTCTTCTCTTTCCTTGCGGAAGGAGACTCTTTATTTTCAATAATTTTTAACAAATGTAAGTGTTTTGATTCCGGATGGAACTAATTCGCAACCTGAACCATTGCGTAGCGAACAACACGATCGCCGATGCGATAGCCCTTCTGCAGAACCTGTACGATCTCGTTTTCACCATACTGCTCATCTTCAATGTGCATAACAGCATTATGGAGATTTGGATCAAAGGTCTCACCGGGCTGGCCAACCATTTCCACATTCAGACTGCTCAGTGTATTCATAAAGGACTGGAAAATCATTTCCACACCCTTTTTGAAGGTCTCATCTGCACAGGCTGCGCTCATGGCACGCTCAAAATTGTCGATGATCGGGAGGAATTTTTCTACCGTATCAGCGGTTGCCCGTGGATAAATAGCATCCTTCTCTTTCTGGGAGCGTTTGCGGAAGTTGTCATACTCTGCCAGCATACGGACATATTTGTCATTCAGCTGGGCAAGCTGTTCTTTCAGCACATCCGCTTCAGAAGGGGTGGATTCTTCCACTGTCTCCTCTACGGTTTCTTCCAGGATTTCCTCCTGTTCGGCTGCTTGGTTTTTGTTCTCAGGCACTGGTATGCCTCCTTTTATATGAATAATAAATTTATAACTGGTTTGACATGCTCTCCGAGAGCAATTCGCTTAACAGATTGGCAAAGCACTGCATCCGTGGAATCAGTCTGGCATAGTCCATTCGGACCGGTCCAATGACACCAATGGTTCCGCAGCGCTCCCGACCGATGCGATAACGGGTGATGACCACGGAGGATTCCGACAGCTCCATGCGGCT
Organism: Oscillospiraceae bacterium; assembly: GCA_017848075.1. GTDB lineage: Bacteria > Bacillota > Clostridia > Oscillospirales > Ruminococcaceae > Negativibacillus. Next base: position 4,457 of record JAGALG010000225.1, read on the forward strand.
GTTTTCCTTTCCGACAATCACCTGTACATCTCCGCCCTGCTCCGAGATCAGATTTCTCAGTTCCTGTTCTTTATCCAGAAACAGGAGCAAATCACCGGCCGCATCCTTCAGCTCTTCGTAGTAAAGCAGATTGGTATGGCCCTTGGAGTAGAACTGCCCATCGTTGATCTCCCGGCACAGCTCGTAAATGGCGCTAAGCAGGGAATTGAAGGCCGCTGCGTAATCTTCACCGCCAAAGGAGACGGAGCTGGCAAAATGACTGGCAATGTCATTTAGGCTTCGTCGTGCCAAACGCTCATTGGCGAAGTTGGTGAAGAACTGACACATGGCTGCGTTGACCTCAAACGGCATTCGGCAAACCTTGTTCTTGATCACACCGTTGCTGGCAATGACCATAATGATCACGGTTCGCTCGTTTGCTGGGATCAGTTCGATCTTGCTGACCCGCACCGTTTGCGGTGTACTGGTGGAAAAGAGGGCCGCGCAGCGGGTGAAATTTGCCAAAGCCTGAGCTGCATCTTCCAGCAGACGGTCCGGATCAGGATTTGCCACATTGAACATAGCCTGAATCCTTGCCTGCTCCATCGGGGTCAATTCCGGAGGTTCCAGAATGTGATCCAGATAGTAGCGGTATCCCAAATGGGATGGAACCCGTCCTGCAGAGGTATGGGGCTGCTCCAGCATACCCATATCAAACAGCTGGGCCATGTCGTTTCGTACTGTTGCCGGGGAAACTGTAATATCCAACAGACTGGTGATCCTCTTGGAGCCTACCGGCTCGCCGGTGGCGGTGTATTCTTCAATGATAGCTTTCAGAATCTTCTGCTTGCGGCTATCCAATTCCATCTGCTATCACCTCATTTTCATGGATTAGCACTCTTGTACCTCAAGTGCTAATCATAATTTACCACGAACTTCCTCCCCTGTCAATAGCTTTTGAGCGGATTCATAATTTATTTACAGGCTGGACTTATTCTATGAGCATTTTGTGGTGTTTATAGGGAGTTTATGCGTAAAAATCCTTTTTCAAGCAAAAGAAAACCTCCGGTTTCCCGGAGGTTTTGTATTATTTCTTCAATTTCGCCTGGGTTTTCTCATGGAAGCGATCGGTGTGGATGAGGGCACGCTCATGCTCCCCTTCGCCGATCAGTCCGCACTCATCCTCTGCCTTAATGTGGAAGGACAGTTTTCTGCCATCAATCGCCGTCAGGGTTGCTGTTGCTGTTACATTCATTCCCACAGGAGTTGCCGCAACATGGGTCACATTGACCAAAGTACCCACGGTGGTATCCCCTTCCGGAAGCTCGTCCTGCACACAGGCAACCGCAGTTTCTTCCATCAGTGCGATCATCATGGCAGTTGCATATACATTGACACGACCGCTGCCTAAATAGCTGGCCTGCATCTCTTTGCTTACTGTACGGGTAATGGTATAGGTTTTACCGATCTCCATATGCTCCTCCTATTTGGACTCTCGTTCTTTCTTCCATTCGATGTATTCATCGTAGGAGCACATACGGTCGATGATGCCATCCGGAGTGATCTCGATGATACGGTTTGCAATGGTCTGAATAAACTCATGGTCGTGAGAGGTAAAGAGTACATTGCTCTTAAAGTCCACAAGGCCGTTGTTTACAGCAGTGATGGATTCCAGGTCCAGATGGTTGGTTGGCTGATCCAACAGCAGGACATTGGAGCCAAAGAGCATCATGCGGGACAGCATGCAGCGCACTTTTTCACCACCGGAGAGAACTTTAACCGGTTTATACACATCTTCACCAGAGAAGAGCATACGGCCAAGGAAGCCGCGCAGATAGGTCTCGGTCACATCTTTGGAGAACTGAGCCAGCCACTGGAGAATGGACAGATCGCAGCCATCAAAGAACTCGTTGTGGTCTTTTGGGAAGTAGCTGCGGGAGGTGGACACACCCCATTTGAAGGAACCAGAATCCGGAGTCAATTCTTCCATCAGGACTTTAAAGAGAGTGGTCTGTGCGATTTCATTGTCACCGATAAAGGCGATCTTGTCACCACGGTTTACGGTGAAGGAAATATCATTGAGCACTTTCACACCGTCAACGGTCTTGCTCAGACGATCAACGGTCAAAACATCTTTACCGATCTCCCGATCCATGCTGAAGCCAACATAAGGATATTTACGGGAGGACGCCGGCAATTCTTCAACCGTCAGCTTTTCAATCAGCTTTCTTCTGGAAGTTGCCTGCTTGGATTTGGATTTGTTTGCAGCAAAGCGCTGAATGAAGCTCTGCAGTTCTTTGATTTTCTCGTCTGCTTTGCGTTTCTGGTCGGAGAGCATTCTCTGCATCAGCTTGGAAGACTCATACCAGAAATCGTAGTTACCAACATACATTTTGATTTTATTGTAGTCAATATCCACAATGTGGGTGCAGACATTGTTCAGGAAGTGACGGTCATGGGATACGATAATTACGGTACCCTGATAGTCCATCAGGAAGTCTTCCAGCCATGCAATGGAGTTGATGTCCAAATGGTTGGTCGGCTCGTCCAGCAGGATAATATCAGGCTGACCAAAAAGTGCCTGTGCCAGCAGAATCTTTACTTTCTCTTTATCGCCCAGTGCGCTCATCTGCTCATACAGCAGCTCCTGGCTCAGGCCCAGACCTTTCAGCAGCTTGCTGATCTCTGTCTCGATCTCCCAGCCGTTCAGCTCTGCAAATTCTGCCTCCAAAGCAGCAGCCAGTTCACCGTCCTCATCGGAGAAGTCCTCTTTTGCGTAGAGAGCATCTTTCTCCAACATGATCTGGTAGAGACGGGGATTGCCCTGAATGATGGTATCCAAAACAGAGAAGCTGTCATACATAAAGTGATCCTGTTTCAGAACAGACATACGCTCGTTATCCGGAATAACCACTTCGCCCTTGCTTGGCTCCAGTTCGCCGGACAGAATTTTCAGGAAGGTGGATTTACCTGCGCCGTTAGCACCGATCACACCGTAGCACTCCTGTGCGCTGAATTTCAGGTTTACATCAGAAAACAGTTTGGTACCGTTAAAGTCCAAACCGACATCGTTTACAATAATCATTGATATCCTCCATGGTTATAGTAGTCCTGATAAGTATAGCATAAAATTCTCCGCTTTTGGGAGGATGACAATGCAGAATTTTTCCGCTTTTGAATCCGGAAAGTTGTGGAAAGAGCTGAAAAGCCTTCCTTTGCAGGAAGGCTTTTGCTATACCAATTCTCCGGCCAATTCTCCCCGCAGCTGACGCAGAATCCTCTTCTCCAATCGGGAGATATAGGATTGGGAAATTCCGATGATATCGGCCACCTCTTTCTGGGTATGTTCCTTCTTTCCTCCCAAGCCAAAACGCAGTTCCATAATCAGTCTTTCCCTCTCATCCAGACGACTGACCGCCCGACGAACCACCCGGCGTTCTGCGTCACTTTCCAAATCCCGACTGACCGTATCACTGTCCGTGCCCAGCACATCGGACAATAGGAGCTCATTGCCGTCCCAGTCCGTATTCAGCGGTTCATCGATGGACAGTTCGTGGCGACGATTTTGATTTTTTCGCAGAAACATCAGAATTTCATTCTCAATGCAGCGGGAGGCATAGGTAGCCAGTTTGATCCCCTTTGCCGGAACAAAGGTATTGACGGCCTTGATCAGCCCAATGGTGCCGATAGAAATCAGATCCTCCACATTGATTCCTGTGGAATCGAATTTTTTTGCTATGTAAACCACAAGACGCAGATTGTGAGTGATCAACTGCTGTCGGGCCCAAGGATCCTTTTGCTCCAGCAGATGGAAGACTCGCTGCTCCTGTTCGTGATCCAACGGCGCAGGAAGCACCTCCGGTCCATTGATGTAATAGAGTCCTTTTTTCTGACTGTGCAGCAGCTGCAGCAACCACAATTTCCCCTTTTTCAGCCATCTGTTCATTGCTGATCCTCCCTATCTTGTATTTAGCAATCCTCCGCTCAAAAGCAAAGAACAGCTGTCATCACCAAATGTTTCTTCCTGTAATGCAACATAAAACTGCTCTACCGTCAGTGCTTCCTCACCATAGATCGTCAGGCGTTCTCCTCGTACAGCCGGCAAAAGTCCCTCCCCACCGACGCTGTGATAGGGCACCATTCGCAGCTTTTCTTTGGGTATCTCCGCAGAAAGCAGTTTTTTATCCATCAGGATCACGGGCCAGCCACTGAAGGGCTCCCGCAGCAAATTACCGCTGTCCACCAAGCCCATACAGCAAATCTGTTTCCCCAGCACATGAACCTCCGCCATACAGCGCTGAGGGTGCAGATTTTTCTCCGGAAATAAGCGCTGCATGAGAGAGACAAGTGCAAACCCGCACGCAATACACAGCACCAAGGTCAGGGGTGCTACATGAAAATATACAACACCGTTTGCACAGAGCATCCAGCCACGACCTGCCGTCATGCGCAGAGCCAACATTGCTCCGCCATAAAGGAAAGTCACTGCAAATAAGGTCAGCCAGCCAGCAAAAAAACTCTTCCACCCGCTCCACGGTCGGGCAATCCACTCCATGAAAGCGGAAAACAGCAGCTTTAGAGACCACAGCACTCCTGTTTTTAACCCGGGAAGAAAAATCAACAGGGAGCTGGCTGCTCCCAACAGAGCCCCTGCCACCAAGCGCTTTCGGAGCAATTTTCGCCGACAAAGAAGCTGGGCTGACGCAAGAAGCAAATAATCCACCATAAAATTACAGGTCAGCAGCACATCCACATAAACGCCCTGTGTTTCCATACAGAATGCCCCCTTTCTTCTCTATTATAAGAAAATCAAGGGAACCTTTCTGTCGAAGGAGGACTTGTTTTTTTGTCGAAGCGCTGTCACCTGTCAGGGGTTCATCGGCATAGGATAGTCCGAACCCTTTCCATTTTTAACTCTGAAAGGAGCGATCATTATGCCCTGTAACTGTTCTCCTGCTTTCCAGGCGGCCACTGCTGCATCTGCAGCCCTTCCCTCCTCATCTTCCATCGATGCTCTTTGCCAGCAGTCCATGAACGATTGTCAGTCCACCTGCTTCGTAGATACCCGGGACTGTGTTGGTGGCTGCAGTGGTGAACCAGTCTCCATGCTGGAACCAGCTGTAGGCTCCGAGCTTGCTCTGGAGCGCTGCTGCGATCAAAATGGCTGCTGTGCACTGTTTCGTGCTTGCTGCCGCAATCCCTTTTGGCCCAGCTTCTCTCATCCAAGCTGGCTCTGCTGTCGGGATCTTTACCGTCAGTAGCAGAAAAGGCGCTCCCTTACCGGGAGCGCCTTTTGCTTATCTTTTCTTTAATAACTCATCCAAGGTGGAGGTGATCGCCTCGGTTGGACAGGCCGCCTTACAGTCTCCGCAGCGAATACAAGCCACACTGTTTGGCTTTTCCCAAACTGGGATATCTACGGAACACGCCTGTTGGCATTTACCGCAATGGACACATTTGTCCTGATCCACCTTCAGCCGATAGAGCGATATCGGGTTGAAGCAGCCATAGATCGCTCCCAGCGGACACACATATTTACAGAAGGGACGGCTGTATTTGAGGGAAAGAGCTACGATAATAAGAAGCAATACTGTCTTCCACTGGAATAGAACCCCACAGGCTGCTTGCAAGCCTTCGTTGACTGCCGTCAGTGGAATACCGGCAAACAAGGTGCCGCTAGGGCAGATGTATTTGCAGAACCAGGGGTCTCCGATTCCGGTAATTCCCGTCACTACACTGGGCAGCAGAATGACAAAGAGCAGCAGAAATACATAGGGCAGCTTACTGAGCCAGCGATGACCCGGCAGATTCTTTTTCTTGCTTTTCCGGAACACAGGGATATTATTCAGAAGATCCTGAACCCTGCCAAAAGGACAGAGCCAACCTCAGTTCAGTCGGCCCAGCACCGTTCCAAACAGCATCAAAAAACCAAAAACATAGCAGGAAAATCGAAAACTGCTGCTCCCCAGCACAGATTGCAGCGCCCCAATAGGGCAGGCACCCAAAGCTCCCGGACAGGAGTAACAGTTCAGCCCCGGAACACAGATGGCTTTGCTGTTTCCCCGGTAGATTTTGCCCTGCAGAAAACCGGTAGCGTAACCATTGGTCAATGCAAACCATGCCGCCTGAAACCACGGGCGAATTCGAGCTGTTTTTCGTTGTTTCTTATCCAATGCCAATACACTCCATGCACAAATTTACTGCTTTCTGCAGTACAGTAGCAGCCTCTCCGCGATACACTCCAAAACCGATCAGTGCCAGCGCCAAAAGTAACAGCCCCAGCTGCAGGATCGTCCTTTTTCCTTCCATTGCTATTCCTCCAGCTGAGAAAGGGCTGTTTCGATCCGTTCTGCCCAGGTATCCTTATCTGCAGCACCCATATAGGCATAGTCCACCTGTTTTCCTTCGCTGTCCACAAAAACAGTGGTCGGGAAAGCGGAAATCTGTCCCATGACATTGTAGAACAACTCATTGGTTGGAACTACATGGAGATAAGTCGCACCGGTCTGTTCTGCAATGCTCTTGGCATCAGCTACGATATCCGGCAGAACCTCGCCGCTGCTGTAATCCACTGCGTCACCAACCAAGCCAATAAACTGAACATTCTTTGCCGTATATTCTTCTGCCAGTTCGGCCAAAGCAGGCATTTCCTCAATACATGGTCCACAGAAGGTCCCCCAAATATTGATCACGGTCAAATCATAGTCTGCAAAGATGGCCTGAGTCACTTCATTTCCGTCCACATCCTCCGAAGTAAACAGCTGGAAAGGTCCACGGCGTTCTTCTTCCCTGTCCTCTGTTTCTTCCTCCCTTTGCTCCTCCGTACTTGGAGTAGATTCGGTATTTGTTGTCTCATTTTCTGTATGTTCATTCTGAGCACAGCCAGCCAACAGCAGCAAGGCCAGCATGGTAATCAGCCATTTTTTCATCAATCTAAAACACTCCTTTCTGTTTACTTTCATTATACTGAACCGGGCACAAATTGCAAGTCCCTGCTGGAAGCTTCCAAAACAGGCACAAACCTCCACTGATATGGACAGCGGAGGTTTGTTTGGGATTATATAGGAATATAGGAATGATTGACTTAAGATACGCGACGCAGAGCCGGTCTGCTCTCCCGATACAGAGGTCTGCTGCACAGATCGCGGAAGCGCTCGATGGCATTCTGCTCGGTGAATACATAGCCTTCGTTGCTGCGCTCCGGAAGAACCATGGTGTAACGACGCTCTCCATGGAGGCGATACATGGTCTGAATCTTCCAGCCTTCTTTTTTCAGCTGTCTCATCAAAGTTTCATCACAGGCCATTCTCATGTCCAGATAGGTTTCGATCATCAGTTCATCGTTATTCCAATTCATCATCGTGTTGTTCCTCCTTGGATGTTGCTGTTTTATGTCTGTCCGTCATGAGAGAACGGCTTTTTTCATTTCATCGTCAAAAGATCATC
>JAGALG010000226.1 GCA_017848075.1 Oscillospiraceae bacterium
AAATGAGAAGAAGGTCTTAGGACAAATCATCAAAAGAAATGGAGACAGAAAACCATGCCAAACAGTCTGGTTAGTATTATTGTACCAATCTACAATGTTGAAAGCTGCCTGCCTCGCTGTATCGAAAGCCTGATGGCACAAAGCTATGAAAATATCGAGATCTTGTTGATCAATGATGGTTCTCCGGACAGCAGTGCTTCTATTTGCCGGAATTACGCAAGTCAGGATCAGAGGATCCGCTGCTTTGATAAGCCTAACGGTGGCCTGTCCAGTGCTCGAAACTGGGGCTTGGATCATGCAAAAGGGGAATATATCTGTTTTGTGGACGGGGACGATTTCATGGATCGTCGTATGGTAGAGCTTCTTTATCAGGAGATCCAAAGCCATGGTGTCAAGCTGTCCACCTGTGGTTTCCGGGTGTACCATGATGGAGATCCATTAGAGGAAGATGTTTTTGATGCGTCAAAAACGGAGATTTTTAATACAGAGGAAGCCATGAATCATCTGTTCACCAAGGAGAAATACGCGAACTATGCATGGAATAAGATGTACCATCGTTCCCTGTTCCAGGAGCAGCGCTTCCCGATAGGAAGAAAAATGGAGGATCTGGGTACCATGTATAAGCTGATGGCGCAGTGTGAAACAGTAAGTTTCAATCCGGTGAAGCTTTGCAACTACTATCAGCGAGGAACCAGCATCCTGCATAACAGAGATAAGAAGTTCTACGAGGACAAGTTCCACCTGACCTATGAGCGTTATCTTTACTTGAAAGAGCATTTCCCGAACATGATCCGCAATGAGCTGTATATGATGGTTGTAATCATGGATGCCTATCCTCATATGGATCCGGGCAGTGAGCAGAAAAAGCTGGCAGAGCAGCTGATGCGCCAATTCCCAAGCAGCCATATGGCACACTTCCCACCTCGCTATAAGAAGCGCTATCGCTACTACCGTTTCAGCAAGGCATTGTACACCCATATTTACAAGAAAAAGAGCGACAAAGAGTAGAGGGATAGCAACATAACAGCTCCTTCCAACTTTGTTTAAAATGTACAGAAAAGAAGGAATACAATGGCAATAATCACTTTTTGGAATTTGACAAAATGGAAATTTAATGCTATCCTTCTTAATGCCTTCCTATGTAATTGAGGGCAAAAATATTATTTTGGAGGCTAATCATGAAAAGATTTCTTGCTGCTCTGATGTGCACCCTGATGGTTCTCACCATGCTGGCTGGCTGCGCTCAGACCGAAACCAACAACACAGAAAACACCAGCGGTGTACAGGCTCCTGCAGAAGATGTTGCAATGCAGTACAAAACCGTAGATGAAGCAGAAGCTCTGCTGAACGACGATTCTTATGTATTCTTCGATGTTCGTAAAGCTGCTGACTCCTCCGCTGCAACCATTCCAGGCGCACTGGCTTACGACATGGATGCTGCAAAAGAAGGCGACTTCGAAGCAGGCGTTGCTACCATGAAACCAGCAATCGAAGGTCTGGACAAAAACATTATTCTGGTATGCTACTCAGGTAAACGCTACGCACAGGCTACCACCAATGTACTGTCTGCACTGGGCTA
>JAGALG010000227.1 GCA_017848075.1 Oscillospiraceae bacterium
ATACCAACGATCATGGAGATCGCCATGATGAAGTCGTTCAGCCAAGCCAGACCCGGTTTCTTGGACAGAATACCCAGAGCAACTGCAACAACCAGACCGGAGAACATTACCAGAGCCTGTACGGTGTCGCCGAAAACGATAACTGGGATAAATACTGCCATCATGGTCAGCATGAATGCGCCGGAAAGAACAGCGTTCCAGTCTTTGGAGGTGTCGTTTGGATCAGAATCAGTCTGGTCAACTGCGGTGCACAGTTTTTTACCGAATGGCAGCAGAACACAGAAGCCAGCCAGCATACCGAAGGACATGATCATCATAACAACGCCGAATTCGGTACCGGTAGCCTGTTCCATCATCTGTGCAGCATTGCTATAGCTCAGGGACTGTGCAATGGAGTTTGCGATCATGGATTCATAGGACAGAGAACCGATTACGGACAGACGCCACCAGCTCCAGGTAGAGCCCAGTACAGCGATCAGAGTGAACAGACCGATGACGATGGACAGAGATGGAACAACAGAGAAGATAGCGGTAGATTTGATAATAGAGCTCAGCTCTGCTTTGGTCATACCAGCCTGCAGACAGCGGTCATAGGCTTTTTTGAAGTAAACCAGAGAGAACAGAGTGATGTACACCAGGCCGATGATTACACCGCCCAGCAGCAATGGACTGTTGACAATATCTTTCATCATTGTCATAAGATTTTTCCTCCCTTTTGGAATATGTTTACACACCTCGGGCAGCGCCCGATATCAGAACAGTCGGAGAAGCTGCGGTAGCTCCTCCAAACTGTTAAGAACAACAGTGAAGCGAAAGGCCTGTTCCGCGACACAAAAATTACATTACGAAGCAACTTTATCGCGGTACAGACAGCGCGGTCGCCGCGCTATTTATGTTCCTGTAACCAACGAACAGCACAATGTGCCAGCCAAGCAGCGCCCTGTGGCAGAGCGTCCTCGTTGAACTGTGCCTTTGGATTGTGAGCCGGAGCAGCGCCGCGCTCATCCAGATAACCGGCAGAAATATACATGAAGGCGCTTGGTACTTTTTCAGCAACCATAGCGAAGTCCTCAGATGCGGAAGCAACGATGCCTGGGTATGGGGTTGCGCCAGGGATGCCGGCTTTCATCATATATTTCACGATTTCGTTGGTGAAGGTCGGATCGCAGATCAGCGGTGGAACGCCTGGCAGCTTCTCCACTTCAGCAGTACCGCCGAATACTTCTGCGGTTTTTACAGCCACTTCGTTCATGCGGCGAACCAGCAGCTCACGAGCCTCCGGTTTGTTGGTACGGATGGTACCAGCCAGCATTGCAGTCTCCGGAATGATGTTCTGAGCAGTACCGGCCTGCAGCTGACCGATGGTCAGAACGCAAGCATGTTCCGGATTGGACTCACGAGCGATCAGCTCCTGCAGATTGATGTGGGTGTGGCAGGCAATGTTGATCGGGTCGATGGAGTTCTGTGGGTACGCACCATGGGAGCCTTTGCCCTTGATATGGATGCGGAAACCGTCAGAGGAGAACATCATCGTGGAAGCGTTGTTGTACATGAAGATACCGCAAGGCATTTTGCCGCCTGCAACATGGTAGCCCAGAGCAGCGTCAACCTTTGGATTTTCCAGAATACCGTTTTCGATCATGTTGGCGGAGCCTTCAAAGGTTTCCTCTGCAGGCTGGAACATGAATTTCACAGTACCTTCGATTTCGTTTTCGCTTTCTTTCAGCATTTTTGCTGCGGTCAGCAGCATGGCTGCATGGCAGTCATGGCCGCAGGTGTGAGCGCAGCCATTCTGGCTTGCAAAGTCCAGACCGGATTCCTCGCACATAGGCAGAGCGTCCATATCCGCACGGAGCAGCAGCACTTTGCCGTTGCCATTGCCCAGAGTAGCGGTAACGCCTTCGCCACATTCCTTTGGCTCCAGACCGTACTCTTTCAGCTTGTCCATCACATAGGCTTTGGCGATGGGCATATGCAGGCCAACTTCCGCATTGCTATGCAGGTAGCGGCGATTTGCAACGGTTTCTTCCTTCAAAGCCAGAGCTCTTTCGTAGAAGTTCATACGAACAACCTCCTTTATTTTCAGGCCATAAATAAGGAACATTTATGGAACATTTTTTACACCTTAAAGATAGCCTATTTTCGTCTTTTTGTCAATAAACATGAACTGGAAAAGAACTTTCGTTGAAAGATTTGTGAGAATTGTGAAAAAACCTTGACCTTTTTACGAAAAATCCCTAAGCCAAAAATGTTTTTTGGAATTCGGTATTGAATTATGGAACAACTCTTGGTAAAATAAGTCACGAGGTGATTTTTTTGAGCAAGAAAATCGTTGTCATTACCAGCCATTATTTCTACAAAAAAACGCTGGAAGCCCTGTCCCGGCTGAACTTGCAGCAGGAGATCACAGTGGTTCCCTATGACAATTTTGAGCATATTTCTCAGGTTTATGCAGAATACGCCCCCAGTGCGGACGCCTTTTTGGTCAGCGGCTCCTCTGCGAAATCCGCCATCGAGCTGTCCAACCCGAAAATCGTCAAACCCATCTTTGCCTTTCAGGTGGATTCCGATGCCCTGTACAAGGATCTGCTGATGCTGGCGCTGGAGAAGCGGAAAATGGACTTCTCCCGAGTGGCTATGGACTTTCTGCTGCCTTTGGGCGAGGGCTACTCCGCACAGGACTACCTGAACCGCAAGGAGATCGATTCTGTCTATACCCTGAACACCCTGTGGGTGCAGCGCACCGGCGTGCAGGAGGTGGGCGGCGCGGAAAACGCCATCATGCACCGCCTGCTGGATCTGTGGACTTCTCAGGCCATCGATATGGTCATCTGCGTGTACTCCTCCCTGGTTCCGGCGCTGGATGCCTTGAATATCCCCTACCGCTGCCCCTTCCTGTCGGATCATCAGCTGGCCGCTCTGATCCATCAGGCCTCCGCTCAGGCGGAGCTGGAGGAGCTGCGGGAAAATCTGCCTGCCATCATTCACATCATGCCCCAGTCCACGGAGCACTGCAGTCCGGCTGTCATGCAGAAGCTGAGCCGCCTGACCCATCAGTTTATGAAGGACAACATGATCGAGTGCGTGATGCAGGAAAGCGACAGCTTTATTCTGCTGTTTTCCACCGTCCAAACCCTGCGGGGCATTACGGAGAACTACCATAACTGCCTGCCGAGCAGCTATCTGAACCTGCACATGGAGGAGAAGATCGTGGTGGGCTACGGCATGGGCTCCACAGTGAACCACGCCTTAAACAATGTGCAGACCGCCGTCCGGGAAGCCAAATTCAGCGGCAGCAGCTATCTGAAGGACGCTTCCGGCAATCTGATCGGCCCTTTGGGCAGCGAACACCGCATGGTGGTGGATACAGAGGCCTTCGCCGATGTCAGCGAGATCGCCCGCCGCTGCAACCTGTCCACCATGACCGTGCAGAAGCTGATCACCAGCGTGGAGCTGGCCCGCACCAACAAGGTGACCACGCCGGAGCTGGCCAAACGCTTTGGCATCACCATCCGCAACGCCAACCGAATCCTGACCAATCTGAAGAACGGCGGCGTTGCAACTCCGGTCTATACCCAGACCACCAACTCCCGCGGCAGACCGGTGCAGGTCTACGATCTAAACTTTAACCAGTAAACAAAAAAGCCTCCGCCGCAGCGGAGGTGCACTTGTCAAGCAAAAGTAGACACACAAAAAAGCATAATTAACAGAAGCCCAGTTCGGTCTTATACTGAACTGGGCTTTTGTAGCCCAAAGCGGCAGAAAGACGCCGGTTATTGAAGAAGGCAACATATTCATCCAAC
>JAGALG010000228.1 GCA_017848075.1 Oscillospiraceae bacterium
CCGACGAATATATGCAGAACAAGACCTCCTGTGAAAACGGGAGGTCTTGTTCTTTATTCCTGAAATTTCTTGTGGGATTCTGCCACAGATTGGTTGACAAGTGCGGAAAGACAGGACTATAATAATGGGAGAAAGTTGTCAAATTTTAGCGGAAAACCATCCATTCTTACAACACAATGAAGGAGAATCTACCGTGGTAAATTACGAGAAAATCATTGAGATCCTGAACGATAACATGGTTCTGGCCAGCGGCTGTACCGAGCCGGGTGCTATCGCTCTCACTGCCGCAGCTGCAGCAGAACAGCTGGGCGAGACTGTTGAAACCCTTCAGGTCATCGCCAGCGGCAATATCATCAAAAACGCATACTCCGCCGGTATCCCGGGCACCGGCCTGACCGGTATTGAATACGCTGCTGCTCTGGGCGCACTGGTGGCTCAGCCGGAAAAACAGCTGGAAGTGATCGTTGGCATCACAGACGAACAGCTGTCCATTGCAAAAGAAATGGTTGCAGCGAAAAAAGTAACTCTGGATCTGAACAAAAGCCCGGAGAAACTCTACATTGAAGTCATCGCAAAAAGCGCAAATCACTGCGCAAAAGCCATCGTAGCCAAAGCGCACACCAATCTGTGCTATGTGGAAAAGGACGGCGAAGTGGTGCTGGACAAACGAGGCCCGGCAGCAGAGGCAGGCGCAAAATCCTACAATGTGCAGGAAGAGCTGTCTGTTGCGAAAATCTACGAATTTGCTACCACCGTTGATGTGGAAGAGCTGAAAATCATTCAGCAGTCTGTTGAGGTCAACTCTGCCATTGCTGCGGAAGGTATGCTCAATGACTACGGCCTGATGGTAGGCAAGAGCATGGAGAAGGAGATCAAATCCGGCATCCGTGCCTATGACGCGATCAACTACTCCATGATGATCGCTGCCGCTGCTGCGGACGCTCGTATGGCAGGCGCACCATTCTCTGTTGTGACCAACTCCGGTTCCGGTAACCAGGGCATTGCTTCCTCTGTTCCATCCATTGCCATTGCAGAGTACATGGGTAAAAACAGAGAGGAGCTGCTCCGTGCGGTTGCAATCAGCTCCCTGATGGCCATTTACATCAAGACCCAGTTTGGTAAGCTGTCTGCATTCTGCGGCGCTACCGTAGCTGCTGCCGGTACTGCTGCTGCCATCACCTACATGATGGGCGGCGGCGTGAAAGAGATGGAATATTCCGTCTTCAACATGATCGGTAATGTAACCGGTATGTGCTGCGACGGTGCGAAACCAGACTGCGCTCTGAAGATCGCTACCTGTGTCAACGCTGCATGGCAGGCTGCACTGCTGGCAATGAAAGGCATCCGTGTACAGTCCAACGAGGGCATCGTGGACGAAGATGTGGATCAGACCATCCGCAACTTCTGCGTACTGGGCAACGAAGGCTCCGTTGAGCTGGACCGTCTGATGCTGGATATCATGCTGGAAAAAGCAAATCGCTGCTAAAGAAATCAAAAAGCCGCCCTGAGGGGGCGGCTTCTTTGTTTGCGCTCATATTTCTTTTCTTTCCCGCATAAACTGTCCTATCCACAAACAGGAGGGCAAGGAAATGAAAAAACGACAGAAGTACACGAAAAAACACCGTCCCAAGGCAGTTTCCTGGTCCTGGAGCGACATTTTGGCTGTCCAACTGGGGCTTTGTCTGCTGCTGGGCTTGGGTGGCTGGCTGAACATCGGCCCGCTTCAGGACTGGCTGGGGGAGATTCTTCAGCAGGAGCCCCTCACTCTGCCCGACGAGCAGGAACAGCAGGAGCTTCTGGAAGCGGTGGAGACCTTTCTGAATCAGTACATTTATGAGGAAAACGGCGGCGGAAGCAGCGCCGGAGCAAACAGCGGTTCCGCAGTACCGGAAAACTGCTCCCTGCAGACAGCGGCAACAGAATACCGCCTGACAGCACCGGTCAGCGGAAGGATCACTTCCCATTTCGGCTGGCGGGCCCACCCCATCACGGAAAAGCAGGATTTCCACAGCGGAATCGACATTGCTGCGGCAGAGGGGACAGCCATTCACGCTACCGCCGACGGTATCGTAACAGAAGTCGGCTGGTCGGACAGCTACGGCAATTATCTCGTGCTGGAACATTCCGGGGACTTTTCCACAAAGTATGCTCACTGCCAGCGGCTGATCGCCGAGGAAGGAGCCGTGATCCGCAAAGGAGAGCGGATTGCCCTGGTGGGGAGCACGGGAATCTCTACCGGGCCTCATGTCCATTTTGAGTGTGTCGTGGAGGGCCAGAGAGTTGATCCCCTCTGGCTGCTGCCATGATGCGCTTTCGTTTGGGAAAGGTGCAGGTGGAGCTGCACTTTTCCTTCTTATTGCTGCTCAGTCTCTTTCTGCTGCTGGAGCAGATGGGGGCGGGACTGGGCTTTCTTTTGGCAGTGCTGATCCATGAGCTGGGACATCTGCTGATGATGGGACTGCTGTCCCTGCCGGTGGAAGCCCTCAGCTTCAGCGCCTTTGGCATCGCCATTCAGCGGGGCGAGAGCCGCCGCCGACTGCTGCCGGAGATGTTGCTTTATTTGGCTGGGCCGGGGATGAATCTGCTTTGCGTGGGGCTTCTGGACGAGTCCTTGAGCCGTGCCTTTCACCTGATTTTGGCGCTGCTGAACCTGCTGCCCATTCTGCCCATGGACGGGGGAAACATCCAGCTTTTGCTGTTAGAAAGCTGTCTGCCTCCGGAGCGGGCGGAGCGCTGGGCCAAGTTCATCTCCCGATTATGGACACTGGCGCTGCTGATTCCGGCCCTCTGTTTCCTGCGGCAGCAGCGCCCTACTTTGCTGCTCTTTGTTTTGATCCTTGCTTTACAGCAAAAGGAAAAAGGGCTATAATCAAGGAAGAAAGGGGGCATAGCCATGGGACGCGTCACTGTTTGGACGAAACAACATGAAAATGTAGTCAAAATTCTGGAGCAGGAGGGCCGCTATACGGCCAAGGCAGAGTTTGTCCGTCGGGATATGGACGACCACAATCAGCTGGTGCTGCAGTGCTACAACTGGCTGGTGGCCAACACCCCGGCCTTGCCTCAAAAACCGCAGGATGCCGACTATCCCATCTGGGTCTCCATGAAGCAGGATGCCACTATGAAGCTGACGCCTCACAGCGTGGTGCTGGAGATTGAACTGGACGAGGAAAGAATCACGAAGATCAATGTGGAGAAGTGGAGCGCCATGCTCAATTACAGCTACATCGGAGCTGACAAGGCAGATAAACAGCGCCATCGGGAGCTGCTGGAGCTGTATGGCACCAATGATGTCAAGGCGTTTTCCACCGCCTTCTATCCGCAGATCAAAAAGGAGATCACGGATAGCTGGCACAGGCTGTTTGACGAGTCCGTGACCATCAGCGGCAACGACAATTACTACGGAAATATCTGGGAGGTGCGGAAGGAATGGGTGAAGCGAATCATACGATAAATCTTTTTGCCACCCAGTCACCTCTGGTGCAGTCTGTTATCGAGCAGGAAGGCGTCGCTTTTTCCCGCCGCATTTATGTGGAGAAAAAGTACGGCAAGGATGCGCCTTTGTTCCTGACCGTCTACGACTGGCTGGTGGGCGAGATGGAAAAACGCGTTCCCAAACCGCAGGGAGCGGAATATCCCTACTGGCTCTATGAAAACGCCTACAGTGCGACTTCGGAGGCCGGGGATCTTCTGAAGCTGCAGTTGCCGCGGGAGCACTGCCTTTTCTTTGATGTTTATGACTGGAACAAGGTGCTTGCCCTGCGCTTTATCGGGGAAAATGCTGCCGAGGAGCAGCGCTTTCAGCAGCAGTTGGCTGATTACGGCGTGCGCCGTCCCATGGATGTGATGCTGAGCAGCTTCTATCCAGACCTGAAGCGGCAGCTTCTGGACAGTTGGCAGCGTTTGTTCCGCCACCACGACGCCATTGCCGCCGGGCTGCCTCACGAAGCCCAAAGCGTGCAGGCCGCTGTCTGGTGTCTGAAAAAAGAATGGATTCAGAAATAGGAAACAGCCCTCCCGGACAGGAGGGCTGTTTTTGGCTTGACAAAGGGAAAAATCTATCC
>JAGALG010000028.1 GCA_017848075.1 Oscillospiraceae bacterium
CCTTGTGATCGTTATTATGGACCCAAGCATTCTGACTCTGAATAGCTTGACCACTATTTTGACCCAGTCTTCCACCCGTTGTATTCTGGCTTTGGGTGTAGCTGGTCTGATCGTTTTGGCTGGTACTGACCTTTCTATCGGTCGTATGGTAGGTATGGGTGCGGTTCTGGCAGGTTCTTTGCTGCAGGCACCGGACTTTGCTCGTCGAATCTTCCCAAATCTGCCTTCTAACTGGGGCTTCATCTTCCTGGTAATCGCCTTGGTTATTTTGGTTCTGGCTGTGGCTTCTGCTATTTCCGGTACCATGGTTGCAAAACTGAAAATGCATCCATTTATCGCAACTTTGGGTATGCAGCTGATCCTTTACGGTGCTTGTACTACATACTACAATATCGTCAGTGGTTCCCCAATCGGTTCTCTGAATGAAGATTTCAAATCTCTGGCACAGGGTAAACTGATCGATTTGGGCAGCGGCGGCAGCTTGTCCTTCCTGGTTCTGTACGCAGGTGTTGCAATCGCAGTAATCTGGTTCATCTGGAATAAAACCACTTTCGGTAAAAACATGTTTGCAGTTGGCGGCAATACCGAGGCTGCAGCTGTATCCGGCGTTAATGTAGATAAAACCATCATTACTACCTATGTTCTGGCTGGTATCCTCTATGGTGTAGCAGCTGTTCTGGAGCTGGGCCGTACCGGTTCTGCTACCAACAACCTGGGTGTTAACTACGAAACTGACGCGATCTCCGCTTGCGTTGTAGGCGGCGTATCCTTCAACGGTGGTGTTGGTACCATCGGCGGTGTTGTTCTGGGCGTACTGCTGCTGCAGGCAATCAACTTCGGTCTGGCTTATGTTGATGTTGACCCGAACCTCCAGTACATCGTAAAAGGTCTCATCATTCTGATCGCAGTTGCAATCGATATGAGAAAATATGTAAAGAAAAAGTAATCGTCACCACGAGATCTTTTTCCATAGAAAAAGCTCTCCCGAAAGGGAGAGCTTTTTTACTGCGGAAAGAGTGGAATCTTGTGGGATACGGTTGATTTTTCCCATGGAATATACTATAATTAAAACAGCCCGCAAACATCTGTTTGCGCTTCTGATGTATCAAATATGTTACAATAGATGCTGCTTTTGCAGCAGATCGGAGGAACTTATGTCTGAAAAAGCAAAAGCTCTTGAAACTGCCATTGCCCAGATTGAAAAACAGTTTGGTAAAGGTGCTGTAATGAAATTAGGTCAGGCTACCGCTCTCAATGTAGAAGCGATCCCAACCGGCTCCTTGTCTTTGGATATTGCACTGGGTATCGGCGGCGTTCCGAAGGGTCGTATTGTCGAGATCTATGGCCCAGAAAGTTCCGGTAAAACCACCGTTGCACTGCATATTGCGGCCGAAGCGCAGAAAGCCGGCGGTGCGGCTGTTTTCATCGATGTTGAGCACGCTTTGGATCCTGTTTACGCAAGAAATCTGGGCGTAGATATTGATTCTCTGCTGGTTTCTCAGCCGGATACCGGCGAGCAGGCTCTGGAGATTTGTGATGCACTGGTTCGTTCCAATGCTGTTGATGTTGTAGTTGTGGACTCTGTTGCCGCAATGACCACCAAGGCAGAGATCGAGGGCGAAATGGGCGATACCTTCGTTGGTCTTCAGGCTCGTTTGATGTCTCAGGCGCTGAGAAAACTGACCGGTGCGATTTCTAAATCCAACTGCACTGTTATTTTTATCAACCAGCTGCGTGAAAAAATCGGTGTGATGTATGGTAACCCAGAGACCACTCCTGGTGGCCGTGCGCTGAAATTTTACGCTTCCGTTCGTTTGGATGTTCGTAAAAAAGATGTGATCAAAGTTGGTTCTGAAAATGTCGGTAACCTGGTTCGTGTTAAAGTAGTGAAAAATAAAGTAGCTCCTCCATTCCGTGAGGCAGAATTTGAAATTATTTACGGTGAGGGTATTTCTCGCGACGGTGAGATCGTGGATCTGGCCACCCGTCTGGAAATCCTGAACAAGAGCGGTTCTTGGTATAGCTACAATGGCTAGCGTGTTGGACAGGGCCGTGATAAGGTAAAACAGTACCTGAAAGACAATCCGGCTGTTGCTGAGGAGATCGCAAGAAAAGTAATGGAGCAGAAGGATACTTTGCTGGGTACCAGCAAGATGACCCCGAAAGCAGCTCCAAAAGCAGAGCCTGCGCCAGCGGTGGAAGCTCCTGCAGAAACAGTTCCAACTCCTGCGGAAGCTCCGGCAAAACGCAGCAAAATGATCGACATTGAGGCTGACGATAAATAATGCCGATTCTAACAAAGTTATCCCCGACAAAACAGGGCCGCATGGCTCTGTTTTTCGATGAGGAATTTGCGTTCTCCGTTGATTTGGAAACCCTTGCAATCTTTGGTTTGCAGGCGGGAATGAGCTTTACAGACGAAGAATACGCTGAATTGGTGGAGAAAACACAATACAAAAAGGCAAAAGATCGAGCATTTAAACTTTTAGGATATAAATCCTACACTCGATGGATGCTGAAACAGCGTTTACAGCAAGAGGATTTCCCAGTAGAGGTTGTCGCAGATGTCTTGGATCGCCTGGAAGAGCTGGGACTTTTGGATGACTTGGATTATGCGCGGCGCTGTGCCGCCGATCTGCTCCATTTGAAAAAGTACTCTGTCAGTCGGGTGCGCCAGGAATTGCGCTGCCGGGGAGTAGAGGAAGCGGATATCGAGGAAGCGTTGCAGCAGATCGACTCGGATCCTCTTCAGCAGATCCGGGAAGTAGTGGAAAAGAAATACCGCAGTGGCCTTTCCGATGAGAAGGGTCGTCGTCGTGCCGTCAATGGACTGCAGCGGCTGGGTTATAGCTATGGGCAGATCCGCCAGGTACTGAATGAATTGGAAATCGAACTGGCTGACGGTGAATAAAATAGAAGGAGAATGTTATGGCAATTAAAGTTGGAATGGTGTCCTTGGGCTGCTCCAAAAATCAGGTGGACGCTGAGCGTCTGCTGGCGCTGATCGTTCACGATGGTTTTGAAATCTGTGCAGATCCGGCAGAGTGTGATGTGGTCATTATCAATACCTGTGGTTTCATTGAGGATGCAAAACGGGAATCCATCGAAAGCATATTGGAATTTTGTGAACTGAAACGGGCTGGTCAGGTGAAAGTGATCGTTGTGACCGGCTGCTTGGCAGAGCGCTATCGCGATGAATTGGTTCGCGAGATTCCGGAAGCCGATGTCGTTTTGGGTATTGGCCGCAATTTCGATATTGCTTCTGCTGTTCGCAGAGCACTGGCTGGTGAAAAAGTAGCAGAATACGGTGAAAAAGAAGAGCTGGCTTTGGGTGGCGACCGTATCCTGACCACGCCAAACTATTCTGTTTACCTGAAAATTGCAGAGGGCTGCGATAATCGTTGCACTTTCTGTGCCATTCCGCTGATTCGTGGCGGCTTCCGCAGCCGTCCAATGGAGGATGTTCTGGAAGAAGCCAGAGAACTGGCAGCCAATGGTGCAAAAGAACTGAATCTGATCGCACAGGATACTACTCGCTACGGTTTGGATCTTTATGGTGAACTGAAACTGGCAGAACTGTTGCGTGAACTGTGTAAAATCGATGGTCTGCATTGGATCCGTGTGCTCTATGGTTATCCGGAACGCGTGACCGACGAGCTGCTGGAAGTAATGGCATCTGAACCTAAAATTGTGAAATATATCGATTTGCCGCTGCAGCATGCCAATGGTCGTGTTCTGAAAGCCATGAATCGTCCGGGTGACCATGATTCTTTGGTAGCAAAGATGAACCACATTCGTGAAATGGTCCCAGGCATTGCTCTGAGAACCACACTGATTGCCGGTTTCCCTGGTGAAACAGAGGAAGAGTTCAACGAGATGTGTGAGTTTGTACAGGAAATGCGCTTTGAACGCTTGGGCTGCTTTGCATATTCTGTAGAAGAGGACACCATTGCTGGTGAGATGGATTGCCAGTTGGATGAAGAGACCAAACACCACCGTGCAGAGATCGTCATGGAACAGCAGATGGATATTGCGTTCCAGCTGGGTGAAGAGCTGATCGGTCAGACCAGTGAGGTTC
>JAGALG010000229.1 GCA_017848075.1 Oscillospiraceae bacterium
AGGCAGGGATTCCGGCAGAGGCTCATCCTCATTTCGCATCTGCGGAGGAGTCACAAAGACCACACCGCTGCCCGGGATCGCTTTGTTCAGCCACGGCTGGATACCCGGCAGATCCGTGCAAATCACCCGCAAACCACAGGCCATCGCCTCGATGAGCACCAGAGGCAGACCCTCATAGAAGGAAGGAAGAACGAACACATCACTGGCGTTCAGTTCCCGGGCCAACTGCTGATGACTCAGCTTGCCAAGGAAACGGACACTGCAAGGCGCCTTCTGAGCCAAACGGCAGATTTCTGTATATTCAGCGGCATTACCATAGCCGCCGGCCATGACCAGTTCCACTTTCTCCGGCTGTTCCAGATAGCTGAGGGAGCGAACCAAGCTCATAACGCCCTTTTTCTCAGACAGCTTACCGGCGAAAATCAGACGAGTAATATCACTATTTTTTTCAGCCTTGATCTCCTCCTGAATGGAGAAAACATCGCTGTTATAGCCGGTGCCGATGACGGTCACTTTTTCAGCAGGAACAGCGAAGGCATCGCAGATATGCAGCTTCTGCTCCTCGTGGAGGGCAAAGATGCCGTCCAGCTGCTGGATCTGGCTGCGGATAAAGTCCCGCTGCCATGGATTTTTTCGGAACTGACGCAGATCAGAACCGTGGCACTGGCCATAGACAGGAATATCCGGACAGCTCTGACGCAGCAGCGCACAGAGGAAGTACAGATGGTGGCAGAGGATCACATCCGGTTGGAATTCCTCTACTGCCTGCTGGATCTTTTTACGAAAAGCAGCAAAAAGCTGCTGGGTCATTTCTTCGCTCAGATCGCAGTAACGGGTGCTTTCATAGGGCATCTCGTCGGACATACCGCAGACCGGGAAGGGCAGCTCCTCTGTTTTATAGACCACCGGATAGACTGCAACCTGTTCCGGCAGATGGGCCACACTGTCCTCGATACTGATGCCACAGAGGATCGCCTGCTTGTGACCGGCTTTATGGAAGCCCTTGACCAGCTCGGAAAGAAAAACACCGCTGCCGGTGCTGTCTGGTTTTGGGGCACTTACACTTAATATTCTCATGGGGAACCCTCACTCTTTTTGATGTACTCTTTATCATAGCACTTCCAAAATAAGGACGCAAGCAGATTGGAAGAATTTAACTATGAAACTTTCTTATGGATGGTCTTCGACAAATTGCGGCAGGAAAGCTGTGTTAAGATAGAAAGACATAGAAAAAATTTATCAGCTTTTTCAAATTGAGATCGATTTTACTGGTAATATATCCAAATTCCACAAAATAATTTCACGCTATTCCTTTGCTTTTATCGGAAAATACCACAATTTGCTTGAAAAAGCAATAGGAAAGTGCTATGATAAAGAATGTATAGGAGGCTGATGTTTTATGAGCGCATTCAGCAAGCGAAATGAACTGCCTCTGACCCTGTTCCATCAGGGAGGGAACCACCGGGCATATGATCTGCTGGGCAGCAAGGCTGCCAGAAGAAAAAATGCTGCCGGTGTGCTTTTCCGCGTTTGGGCACCTCACGCCAGCAATGTTTCGGTAGTGGGCGCCTTCAATGAATGGAAACACGGAGCAAACCCCATGGAACAGCTGAGCGAGCAGGGTGTCTGGGAAGCCTTCGTTCCCGGCATCAAACAGGGCGAGGCTTATGAATATAGTATTGAAACCAAAGAAGGCGAACTCTGCCGCAGGGCAGATCCTTACGCCTATTCAGTAAAAGATGGCCATTCCCTTTATTATGATCTTTCCCGTTTTAACTGGAAGGACGAGGACTGGCTGCAGCGCCGAAAGCTGAAAAAGCATCTTGGCGAAGCGATGAATATTTACGAGGTCCATGCCGGAAGCTGGAAGCAGGATGAGGACGGCAGTCTTCTTAACTGGCGAAAACTGGCGGATCAGCTGGTGCCTTACGCAGAGGAAATGGGATACACCCATATTCAGCTGCTTCCGATAGCACAGCATAAAGCTGGCAGTTGGGGTTATGAGGTTCTGAACTTCTATGCACCGGACAGCCGCTTCGGTACACCGAAGGACTTCATGTATCTAGTGAATAAATGCCACGAACATGACATAGGTATCATTGTGGACTGGGTACCCGGTCATTTTCCACGGGATGAGCAAAGCTTGTGGAATTTTGATGGACAGGTCTGCTATGAATACCCGGATGAGCAATGGAACAGCTGTATTTTTGACTTCGGTAAGCCGGAGGTCAGCAGCTTCCTGATCTCCAACGCCCTTTATTGGCTGGAGAAATATCATATTGACGGTCTGCGGGTCGATTCTGTTTCTGCCATGCTGTATCGGGATTGGGGCAGAGAGCGGAGCTTCCGCAGCCATGAAAATCTGGAATCCGTGGATTTCCTGAAACGGATGAACACGGTCATTCTCAGCGAGCATCCAGATGTGCTGATGATCGCGGAGGAATCCAGCGCATGGCCTATGGTTACTAAACCGATCTATGCCGGCGGTTTGGGCTTTGACTTCAAGTGGAACAGCGGATGGAGCCACGATATGCTGCAGTATATGTCGCTGGATCCGATCTATCGTTCCTATAACCATGATAAAATTACCTTTGGATTGATGTATGCTTTTTCTGAGAACTTTATCCTGCCGCTGTCTCACGATGAGTTCAGCTTGGGCAAAGGTTCTCTGATCAGCCGGATGCCCGGCGAACACAGTCAGAAATTTGCTGCGGTTCGTGCTTTCCTGGGCTTTATGCTTTCTCATCCGGGTAAAAAACTGCTCTTTATGGGCAGCGAGTTTGGCCAGCTGATTGAGTGGAATGAAAATCTGCCTTTGGATTGGCAGCTGCTGGACTTCGACAGCCACCGCAAGCTGAAACAGTATGTGAAGGATCTGAATCACTTCTATCGGGACAATCGTCCTCTGTGGGAGATTGATAACTCCTGGGATGGTTTCCAGTGGTTGGTTCACGATGACCAAAGTCAGTGTGTTGTTGCCTTCCGCCGCAGTGATGAGGATGGGGAAGATATGATCGCCATCTGTAACTTTACCCCGGTTCAGAGGGATGATTACCGCATTGGTATCCCACAGCTTCAGGACTATACCATAGCCTTCAACTCTGACTGGGTCAAATACGGCGGCAGCGGTCTGGAGCAGCCGGATGTGATCCCGGCACAGCGCAACCCGATGCACGGAAAGCCATATTCCATTACAGTGGATATTCCGGCACTGAGCTGTCTATACCTGAAACCACGGCAGGACCAAGCCGTTTACGATGCTGTTATTCCGGGCGAAGTACCGGACTAATGTTATAAAAGCTGCACCTTTTGCTTTGGTGAAAGGTACATAAGATTATAAACTGAGAGGAAGGATCTGTATGATTTCCAAAAAGGAATGGATCGCAATGCTGCTGGCAGGCGGTCAGGGCAGCCGTCTTTACGCGCTGACCCGTAATCTTGCGAAACCGGCCGTACCATATGGCGGCAAATACCGTATCATCGATTTCCCGCTGTCCAACTGTGTAAACTCCGGCATTGATACCGTCGGCGTTCTGACCCAGTATCAGCCATTGCTGCTCAACGAGTACATCGGCAACGGTCAGCCTTGGGACTTGGACCGTGTACACGGCGGCGTTTTTGTGCTTCCTCCATACCAGAAGAGCGCAAACTCCGACTGGTACACCGGTACTGCTAACGCAATTTATCAGAATATCACCTTTATGGACCGTTATCAGCCGGAATATGTGGTGATCCTGTCCGGTGACCATATTTACAAAATGGACTACTCCGAAATGCTGGCTTACCATAAAGAGAAAAACGCAGACTGCACCATCGCTGTTATGGAAGTTCCAATGGAAGAGGCATCCCGCTTTGGTATTATGGCTACCAACGAAGATGGTAAAGTTTATGAGTTCCAGGAGAAACCAAAACAGCCAAAGAGCAATCTGGCTTCCATGGGTATTTACATCTTCACCTACTCCAAGCTGAGAAAATATCTGGTGGAGGATGAAGCAAATCCGGAATCTGAAAACGACTTTGGTAAAAATATCATTCCAAATATGCTGGGCGACGATCAGCGTTTGTTTGCTTGGCCATTTGCCGGCTACTGGAAAGATGTTGGTACCATTGATTCTCTGTGGGAAGCAAATATGGACCTGCTGAACCCAAGTGTTCCGCTGGACCTTTACGACGATTCCTGGAAGATCTACGCTCGTAACCCGGTAATGCCTCCACAGTATGTATCCGACAGCGCAGTTGTCAGAAATTCTATGGTTTCCGAAGGCTGCGAAGTACATGGTGAGGTAGACTTCTCCATTCTGTTCCCTGGCGTAACCGTTGAGGAGGGCGCAAGCATCCACGACAGTATCATCATGCCGGGCAGTGTAGTGAAAAAAGGTGCTACGGTAGAGTATGCTATCGTTGCGGAAAATACCGTGATCGATGAAAATGCAAAAGTCGGCTCCCGTCCATCTGAAACCGAGGGCGAATGGGGTGTTGCAGTTGTTGGTGCCGGCGTTCATGTAGGCAAAAATGCTCGTGTTGCCGCAAAAGCTATGATCGAGCAGAATGTTCCGGAGGTGTGTGACCATGAGTAAAGTTCTTGGAATTGTCTTTTCCAACATGCATGAAACTTCCATGGGCGATTTGACTGAAAACCGTACCATGGCTTCTGTCCCATTCGGAGGCCGCTACCGCATGATCGACTTCATGCTGTCCAATCTGGTAAACTCCGGTATCCATGATGTTGGTATTATTACCAAAAATAACTATCAGACTTTGATGAACCATGTGGGCAACGGTAAAGAGTGGGATCTTTCCCGCAAAAAAGGCGGTTTGTCCATTCTGCCTCCATATGGCCGCTCTGAAGCAGGCGTGTTCCGCGGCAGAATCGAAGCGCTGGCCGGTATCAAACAGTACATTAATGATTCCAGTGCAGAATATGTGATTATGACCGACTGCGATACCATCGCTAATGTTGCTTATGATGATATTCTGGCTTACCACCAGGCAAAAGATGCTGATATTACGATTGTATACCAGCACAAACAGGTTGCAAAATCCCAGAGAAACAATACAACGGTGATCAAACTGGATGAAAACCATCGTGTTTATGATGTAGTAAAAGACCACGCGGAAGAAGAAGGAAATGTATTCCTTGACATCATCGTGATCCGTAAAACTCTGCTGGAGCGCATTATTACCGAAGGTCAGGCTCGCGGTAAAGTGAGCTTCACTCAGGAAGTGCTGCAGGGTCAGAAAGACAATCTGCGCATCTTCGGTTACGACTTCAAAGGCTACATCGGCGACATCAAATCCATCGAAGCATACTACAAATGCTCCATGGATCTGCTGGATAAAAATGTTCGCAACCAGCTGTTCCCAGCTCATCGTCCGGTTTATACCCGTGTTCGCGACGAAGTTCCGGTTCGCTATGGCGTAGATGCCAAAGTAAGCCACTCTATGTTGGCTGACGGCTGCATCATCGAAGGCGAAGTAGAGAACTCCATCATCTTCCGTGGCGTAAAAGTTGGCAAGGGCGCAAAAGTAAAGAACTGCGTTCTGATGGAAGGCACCGTTGTTGGCGAAAACGCAAAACTGGAGTGTGTCATCTCCGATAAAAATGTTATCTTCCGCAATTCCCGTACTCTGACCGGCTGCGAGACCTATCCGATCGTAATCGGTAAAGGCCGCTCCGTTTAGTCGCTGTATGATAGCTTCTTATTAAGTGAAAGAAGGTTGTGCCATGAAAATTTTATATTTATCCAGTGAAGCAAGACCCTTCATTGCTTCCGGCGGTCTGGCTGATGTAGCTGGTTCTCTGCCTAACGCCCTCTGTGCGCTGGGTCATGACTGCCGTGTGGTTCTGCCGCTGTACAGCGACATCAAACCGGAATGGCGGGAAAAAATGACCTTCCTGTGCAACTTCAATGTTGCTTTGGCATGGAGAAACCAGTACTGCGGTGTGTACACCATCACTCACAATGGTGTGACCTACTATCTGCTGGACAACGAGTACTACTTCAAGAGAAACGGTCTCTACGGCTACTATGATGACCATGAGCGCTTTGCGTTCTTCTCCAGAGCAGCAGTAGAGCTGATCTCCATTACGAATTGGATGTGGCTGGAATCCAGTTTGCAAAACTGACTTTTTACTACTTCCTTTGGCTTTCTGTCTCCACCGATCACGATATAGTCCTGGGAAGAACAGATAGTATCCACCATCAAATCTACGATTTCATCAAGCTGCCTGCGATCCAGCTTCGGGTCTTGAATAAGAATGTCATAGTCAATGTTGTCCATTACCATTTCTCTATAACTCTCTCGCTCTGCCATCCGTCGCATCGTGTCAGCTCCTTCTGAAAAGATAGGATTGTTCTCGATAAAATCAGTATTATTTGAATAAGTATTATTAGTGTGTGATTTTGAAATGTCAGCAGATGTGTTTTTCGCATTTCCAGAGATGCGATTTTCGCACGTCTGGACATTCGATTTTCGCATCTTTGGGATGCACTTATGCACATAGATCACATCCGGTTTTCCAAGCCCCTGCTTAATCCTGGTTATAAGACCGATACCGCTTTTGGTATCCAACTCTTGCAGGAGCTTCGCACACTTGCCATTGGCACATCCAAGCATTTCCATAATGGTTTCTGCTGTAAAATAAATAAACACTCTCCCGTCCTCATCCAGCCATCCGTTCTTCAGCGATAAGCTCATGCGATCAAGCATAAGACCG
>JAGALG010000230.1 GCA_017848075.1 Oscillospiraceae bacterium
AAAAGAACCGGTGCTGTCCATTGCGGCGGTGCTGGCGCTGGGCTCTGCCTTTTTGGTACCGCCCTCCGCAGCCTATATGGGCTACATCGACTGCCATGTGCTGGCGCTGCTGTTCTGTCTGATGGCGGTGGTAGCCGGTCTGATGAACGAGGGCTTCTTCGACTGGATTTCCCAGAAGCTGCTGTCCAAAACCGATAAAGCCAAAACCATCGGCATTTTGCTGGTCAATCTCTGCTTCTTCTCTGCCATGCTGGTGACCAACGATGTGGCGCTGCTGACCTTTGTGCCCTTAACGCTGGGCATTTTGGGAACGCTGCCGGCCGGGGAGCTGATTTTCCTGCTGGTCATGGAGACCATCGCTGCCAATCTTGGCTCCATGGCGACGCCCATTGGCAATCCCCAGAACCTGTACTTATACAGTCACTACGGCGTACAGCTGGGCGGCTTCTTTGCTTTGATGCTGCCGCTGACGCTGCTGAGCTGGCTGCTGATCATGGCGGCTCTGCTGCTGAACAAGGGCAGCGGCCTGCGCCTGCGCTACGAGAAGGAGGCTCCCGTCCTGCAGAAAGGGCCTCTGCTGCTGTTGGCCCTTCTCTTTGCCCTCTGTCTGGCTACCGTAGCCCATGTGCTGCCGTGGCAGGCCTGCTTTGTCGTTGTGCTGCTGGTGCTTCTGCTATGGAAGCGCTCTCTGCTGGCGAAGGTGGACTACAGCTTGCTGCTCACCTTTGTCTGCTTCTTTGTATTCGTTGGCAATATGGGCCAGCTGCCCGCCGTACGGGAGCTGGTTGGCTCCGTGCTGGAGGGCCGGGATCTGTTGGTCAGCGCTCTGCTGTCCCAGCTGATCAGCAATGTACCGGCGGCCATTATGCTTTCCGGCTTTGCTGACGCAGCCAGCGGCCTGTTGGTGGGAACCAATCTGGGCGGTTTGGGTACGCTGTGGGCTTCCCTTGCCAGCCTGATTACCTTTAAGCTCTACAGCCGCAGCGAGGGCGCCCAGAGCGGCCGCTTCTTCCTGCAGTTCAGTCTGTGGAACTTCGGCTTCTTAGCCATTTTGCTGGCTGTCTGCCTGCTGCTTATGGGATAAACAAGCAACTCCCCCTCTGTGGAGGGAGGATTTTTAAGGAACAATTTATCCAACAACGAATAAAGGAGCATCCGGCACTCGGATGCTCCTTTGCCTATGTGGGTGTACAAACGCAATGCACGGATACCGTGCGTATAATTGCGCCCTCCCTACATAATGGGAAATGAATTTCTCGTCTCCTCAAAAAATTGGAATTTATCGTTCCATACGAACCAGAAATTCCGTTGTATCTTCCTCATATTTCTTGTCATTTGTTATATCAAAACCATGTCGCTTATAAAATGCTATTGCTTTTGTGTTTTTCTCTAAAGCCCACAAAAAATTGACATTACTTTCGGCTATCGCATATTCCAACAATTTCGCTCCGATAGAATTACCTTGAAGTGCAGGCTCTACATACAATTTTTTAACTTCTGCATTTTCTATTTGAATAAATCCTTTTACAACACCATCATCATAAACCCAAATGCTGTCCAACTCATTCATATAGTTAGTCGTTTGTTTAGCAACTGTTAGTTCTTCAAAATAAAAACCATCATCACGAAATATTGGATAGAAATTTAGTCTATAATTGAACACTAAAATTTCCGCAATTCTTTCTATGTCATCATATCTTGCTTGTCTAATATAATTCATTTATCTCACCGCCAAATTCAAGTTTGTCGCTTTCATTGTATCACGTAGAACAAGAAGCAGCAAGCCTTGGCGAGCTTGCTGCTTCGGCATTTCTTTGGTGCAAAGTGAAGGACAACTTCATCCTTTCCACCACTCTTGCTGGAGGGGGAGTTTTTTTGTTGCGTACTCACCAAGGCGGTGGGAGAGAGCGATTTTGATAAGATGCTATCGATACCTTCTCTAATGTATGCCCAATCCCTTGTACAGCCCTGGTAGCTTTTCAAGATGGCACCTCCTTTCTCCCCGGCGAGAAAGGAGGCAAAGCGCCGCCGGGGCGTTCCTCCCCGGAGCCCCTCCTTTAGATTGCTCCTGCGCTGACGGGCAGCCCCGTTCACTGGCGACCATTCGCCTTGTTCGAGAAAAACAACAGCCTGTTTGCCGCCATTGGCCTTGTAAAACAGCTGCCCAGGCCATGCGTGGCCTGGGCTTTGCACAAACCGGTAAGAGAGATCATGCCTTCCCCTTGGGGGGAAGGTGGCAGCGCAGGCTGACGGATGAGGGGGGTAACAGACAGCGTCGAGCGCAGAAAACACAAAAAAAGACCACCGTACTTTCGTACGATGGTCTTTTGGAGCTGTTAACCGGAATCGAACCGGTGACCTCGTCCTTACCAAGGACGTGCTCTACCGACTGAGCCATAACAGCAGGTGTTGTCGGTTGTCAACGATGATTATTATATCTCACAAACAACGATTTGTCAACAACTTTTTTCAAAAATTTTGCTAAAATCCCCTCTCACCGCCATCAATCAGAAAACTGCATAGAAAATCAATTTACAGTGACATAAAACTGTGCTATACTGATTCTGTAGAATTTCCCCAAGGAAAGGATGGACTGTATGGGCAAATATGGATTCATGGATTA
The DNA here is from genome assembly GCA_017848075.1 of Oscillospiraceae bacterium. Lineage (GTDB taxonomy): Bacteria > Bacillota > Clostridia > Oscillospirales > Ruminococcaceae > Negativibacillus. The sequence continues at coordinate 2,624 of JAGALG010000230.1, forward strand.
CGAAGGCCAAATCTGTCGTCCACCGATGGAGCGGGCCTCCTATATGCTGCCGGTGGCTGTGGGCTGTTCCTACAACGCCTGCACCTTCTGCACACTGTTCAAGCATCTCCAGTACCGCCAGCTGCCGAAAGAGCAGATCGAGGAGGAGATGATTCGGGTGCATCAGGCCGGAGGCAACCCCAAAACCATCTTTTTGGGCGATGGCAATGCCTTTGGCATGGCGACAGAGCACCTGCTGTGGATTCTGGAGCGGATTCATCACTACTTCCCTGCCTGCACGGCGGTGAACATGGACGCTACCATCACCAACATCTCCCACAAGTCCGATGAGGAGCTGAAAGCCCTCTATGACGCCGGCGTACGCCGCCTGTACATTGGCATCGAGACCGGTCTGGACGATGTGCTGCGCTTTATGAAAAAAGACCACACGCTGGAGCAGGCCTACACACAGATTGCCCGGATTCAGGCAGTGGGTCTGATTTACGGCGCTCACATGATGACCGGCATTGCAGGCAAAGGTCGCGGCATCGAAAATGCCGAAGCCACTGCGGAATTCTTCAACCGCACCAAACCGGAGCGCATCATCAACTTCAACATCTTCCACCACAAACGGGCACCGCTGTGGAAGGACATTGAGGCTGGCCGCTATACTCCGGCGGACGAACAGGAGAATCTGCGGGAGGAGCGCCGTTTGCTGGAGCTTTTGGATGTGCCTGACCTGTCCTACGACGGCATGCACGATGTCTTCGAGCTGCGTTTCCGCGGCACTCTGCCAAAGGACAGAGAAAAGCTGCTGGCGCAGGTGGACAAAGCGCTGGAATACTGGGAGCAGCAGCCCTCTTATTTGAAAATATTTCGCTGATTTGTGGGATTATGTTCGTTTCACACACAGCTACAAAGGTTTCCGCTGAAGCACAGAAAGCCGCCCCAATGGGCGGCTTTTTTATTTTCGCACAGAAAAGAGGACTCTCCCTGCGGAGAGTCCTCTTTCACTTGAGGAGAATAGAAAAGATGTGTGACGGGGTTGCCCCCGTGGATAATTTCTCGGTGGGTTGCATCCGGTCGCTGTTTCGCGCTCCAATTTGCTATAAACACAAACCGGATTTCGCGACCGCAAGCCAGCGATAATCTGAAACCGAATCGCGGTACAGACAGCGGGCTCGACCCGACCCGGCTATTTTGCTTCCTCTTTTGGAACAACCTTGATGATGCCCTTCTTCCACATGATGCGGGAGGAGATCAGAGATACTGGCAGCATCACGATGATCAGCAGACCTTCCATACCGCCCAGAGAAGCCTTGAACAGGATTCTCATAGCCAGAGCCAGAACGGATACGATAATGAGAACTGGCAGAACGCCCATCAGGCCGCCTTTTACCACTTTCTTACCGTTGGAAGAGGATGCGAACAGACCCAGAGCCATGGAACCGAACAGAGCAGGTACCAGGTAACCGG
>JAGALG010000231.1 GCA_017848075.1 Oscillospiraceae bacterium
ATGACCACAGACTCATTCCCCTTTAACGCAGGGAAAACGAACTGGCTTTTTCACCAGTCAGCTGATCCGGTGTCTTCCTGCTGTCTGTCTGAAAGCCTTGCACCAAACGGCTTCTCTCTGAACAGACTTTACAGCCCTACTCCTCCGGACTACGCCTTTACTGTATTCTTTTATTATACACATTTTAGAAATTTCCGCAAGAGGGTGCATATAAAAAAGCCGCCATGCACAGGCACAGCGGCTTTCCATTCCTGTTTTGATTTCCGCTTAGCGTTTTGGATTAACAATATCACGCCAGTCAAGATCACCACGATCCAAGGCATGGATCAGCGCCTCAGCGGTTGCAATGTTGGTTGCAAGTGGAATATTATGCACATCACAAAGACGAAGCAGGTTTGCTTCGTTCGGTTCATTTGGTTTTGCGCTGATTGGATCACGGAAGAACAGCAGCAAGTCAATTTCGTTGCAGGCAATACGGGAAGCGATCTGCTGATCACCGCCCTGTGCGCCGCCAAGGAAGCGGAACACTTCCAGACCGGTAGCATCGCTTACCAGCTTACCGGTAGCGCCGGTAGCGCAAATTCTATGATGGCTGAGAATACCGCAGTATGCGATACAGAACTGTACCATCAGCTCTTTCTTCGTATCGTGGGCAATAAGTGCAATGTTCATGGTGACAAATCCTTCCTTTCCTAAATAAACTGCTCTATCCTTAGTCGATCCTCAGTGGGATCCATTTTCCTTTAAGGCGTCTTGCAATATTGTCAAAGACCTCCACTCCTTCCGAGTACAGGCCCATACGACCGCGATTCAAATTTTCGCTCATTTCATTATCAATCGGCACCACGCCGATCAGCTGCAGCCCAACCATATCAATGATGGCATCAAAGTCGCTGAGCGACTCTGTCGGCTGCCAGCGTTTTGGAACCATGTTGATGATCAGACGACCTTCCTTAACACCGGCCTGTTCCATCAAATCCGCTGCTTTCGCCCCGTCTTTTACAGAAATCAGGTTTGGAGTCACGACCACCAGCCCCATATCCGACACGCTGAGTACCGCATCAAAAATATCATCAAAACCAGCTGGGCAGTCTAAAAGGATATAGTCATAAAAATCCCGCAGCCCACTGATCAGTCGGCTGAGCGTACCTGCCGGTATCTGAAAGCGAGTGCTTCCCGCCGCAGGGAGCAAGTCCAGTCCCTCTGATGCCGGGCATTTGAGGATCGCTCTGGCTGGTTCACAGCGACCCAGGAGAACATCTCCCAAATCATAAACCACCTGATTTTCCAAGCCATTCATCAGATCCAGATTCCGCAGGCCGCAGTCTGTCTCCAACATCAGAACTCGGCTGCCCTGACGGGACAAAGCTGCACCCAACATGGTGCACACAGTAGACTTTCCAACGCCGCCCTTGCCGGAAGTGATCAAAATTGTTTTTGCCATTGTACTCTTCCTCCCGACGGCTGCAAACAAATTATGCTCCGAAAAGCATACCAATACACAGTTTTATGTTATCATCTTTGACTGAATTTGTAAAGGGGCGAGACGGCATTTTCTTTCAAAATGCACAGTCTTGCCCCTTTTCCTTGGAACATTATTCCGATTTCTTTTTACGGCAGCAGTGCGTTTTCATTTCCGCTGTCGCTATCGCCATCCTCGTTGAAACCGAAATACTCGTTGAGGATAGACAGTGCAACCGGAGCTGCTTTCTGGCCACTGGAGCCGTTTTCAATTACGACTGCGATGGCGATCTCCGGGTCTTCTGCCGGAGCATAGCAGATAAAGGTTGCGTCTGTTGTACCATTGGCCTGCGGAGAGCCGGTCTTGGATGCAACAGTAATTGGATAAGCACCCAAATAATAACGAGAGGAACCATAAGTCGTATCACGGGATACACTGATCATACCTTCCCGAACAGCGTCCCATACTTCATCTTCTGCCTCGATGGTGTTCAGAACCACCGGTTCTACTGTTTCAATGGTTTCATCCAGATTATAGTCCTTGACTTCCTTGATTAAATGCAGCTTCATACGCTGACCGTTATTGGCCAATGTCGCTGTGTAGGATGCCAGCTGCAGTGGAGTAAATTTGTTGTCCAACTGTCCGATGGCTGCCTGCAGTACATTACCGGCGCTCCATGTTTCCGGCTGTGGATTATTGGCGCGAAGAGCTTCAAACAGTTCCGGAGAGGAGGTGCGTCCCAATGCTTCCTCAATCTCAATGCCGGTAGCCACTCCAAGACCTAACTGGTTCGCATAGTCTTCGATCAAATCGATGCCCAACTGATAGCCAACATCATAGAAGAAGATGTTACAGGAAACTGTCAGTGCAAAGTTCAGATCAATAAAACCATGATTACCCAAACAGCGTGGCTGATAGTCTAAAAAGCGTGTATAAATATGGTTACATTCCACTTTGGAGTCCCGATCAATGATTCCCTCGATCAGGCCACCAACACCAACCGTTGGTTTAAAGACGGAGCCTGGCACATAAGTGCCCTGCGTAGAGCGATTGAACAGCGGCCGCATGGAATCGTTGGCCAGTTCCGAATAATTGCTGTAATAATCCGACAGATCATAGGTTGGGTAGTTTGCCATAGCAAGGATCTCGCCTGTTTTTACATCTACAGCAACCACTGCTCCTGCATCAGCTAAACCGCCGTCATCTTCTGCCATGTTTTCCTGCATAAAAGCGATCTGATTTTTCAAACCGCTCAGAGCCGCTTCCTGCAGATCTTTATCGATCGTGGAAATAATGGTATTGCCGGGAGTTGCCGGCTCTGTTACAGTGGAGGACAGCACATTCCCCTCGCTGTCCACCAAGATCTCACGGGTACCGCGAGTACCCTTCAGAATACTTTCGCCTGCTTTTTCCAGACCGCTTTTACCGATACGGTCATTATACTGGTACAGACTTTTATCTGCAGCTGCATACTCATCAGCGCTGATAAAACCGGTAATACCAATAAAGCTGGAGCCCAACTCTCCATCCACATACTCTCTGGTGGTAGACTGTGCGATCTCAATACCCGGCATATCAAAGCTGTACTCCTGAATCTTGACCACCAGTTCCATCGGAATATCCTCTGCAAATGTGTAAGGAGTGGTACTGTTGGTTCCGGTTCGCTCCATTTCATAGCGAACACCGGCAATTTTACGAGCAAGGCTTCGATCTTCCATTTCATGAAGATCGTATTTTTCCAGCAGTGCTTCCATCGTCACCTGTGCAGAAGTATCCGGAGTCAGGTTTCCGGCGATCTGTTTCAGCTGTTTGATCTGGTTTTCTGCACCGGGTTCATCTGTAAAGGAGAAGGGTTCTGTCGCAGAGATAGGCAAATTATCGATCCAAGTCTGACCCTCTTTTTCTACAAGAGCAATGATTTTTTCAATAACACCGTTACGCTCTCGGGTCGGAAGATAGGCCACATTGATAACAATATCGTAGCTGACTTTATTGACTGCAAAGGGTCGACCGTATCGATCCAAAATCTCGCCACGGAGTGGCTGAACCTGCTGCTGGTAGGTAACACCCTTCTGCACCTGCTCTTTATATTCTTCTCCGTGAACAATCTGGAGCGACATCAAACGAATGGCAAAGCTAAGAAAAATTGCAATAATTACGAATACCAGCAATGCAATCCTGCCAGAAAAGCTATTCTGTTTTTTCACTTGCTTTCGCTCCTTTCACAGAAATTTTATCAATCGTTCAGCTTCCTTCTCCAAATTTGATGAATACGCTGAACAAACCAGTACATGGGGGGAGTAACTACAAGAGTCAGGATAATATTGGGAATCATATGGCGAAGAAGGATCAGGCTGATATCCTCATAGCCCCACATCACATAGTAGAAGAAATACTCAAACAGCTGCCGCAGTACCAACACAGCACCAGTAAAGATCAAGCTGTTGAGACGAGATGGCTGCATATAGTAAATAACCATATTACCTAAAGTACAAGCAAACAAGAAGAAAAAATGAAGAGGAATAGGTACAGGCAGACACAGAGAAGCTTGCGGTAC
>JAGALG010000232.1 GCA_017848075.1 Oscillospiraceae bacterium
CCCGGAGATCCGTTTGGGCACTTTTGCCAATAAGAAGGAGACTTTGCAGGCCGGTGACAGCTTTACATTGACAACTGTGCCAATGGAAGGCACAAAGGAAAAAGCCAGTATCAGCTTTGCGGGTCTGCCTCACGATGTGAAGCCGGGTGATGCGATCCTGATCGATGATGGCTTGATCGAGTTAAAGGTTGAATCAGTCGATGGCCCGGAGATTCGCTGTACGGTTATTAACGGTGGTAATGTTTCCGACCGTAAGGGCATCAATGTTCCAAATGTTTCCCTGTCAATGCCTTACCTCAGCGAGAGGGATAAGGACGATATTCTCTACGGTATCAAAGTGGGCTTTGATTTTATCGCTGCTTCCTTCGTTCGCAACGCACAGGATGTGCAGCAGCTGCGGGATCTGCTGAAGCAGAACGGCGGTGAAAAAATAAAGATCATCGCTAAAATTGAAAACGCAGAGGGCGTCAATAATATCGATGAGATCATTCGGGTATCCGATGGTATCATGGTTGCCCGTGGTGATATGGGTGTGGAGATCCCATTTGAAAAAGTTCCGAAAATCCAGAAAGAGATCATCAAAAAGGTTTACAATAGTGGTAAGGTGGTTATCACTGCTACTCAGATGCTGGAAAGCATGACGGAAAACCCTCGCCCGACCCGCGCAGAAGCTACCGATGTGGCCAATGCCATTTATGATGGCACCAGTGCCATCATGCTCTCCGGAGAGACTGCTGCCGGCAAATACCCGGTAGAATCCGTTCGCACTATGGCAAAGATTGCTGTGGAGACCGAACAGGATATTGACTACGAGGGTCGCTTCCATCGTTTCCAGGAAGAATCCATGCGAAATGTGACCAATGCTATTTCTCATGCTACCTGCACCACCGCTTACGACCTGGAAGCCAGCGCTATTATCACGGTTACAGAGTCCGGCCAGACTGCAAGAATGATCAGCAAATATCGTCCGGCCATGCCAATTGTCGGCTGTACCGTCAATGAGGATGTGTATCGTCAGTTGGCCATGTCCTGGGGCGTCGTTCCGATTCTGTGTCAGGCGCAGAATGATGCGGATTCCCTGTTCAGCCACGCAGTAGAGCGGGCGAAAGAGGAGAATCTGATCTCTGACGGTAATTTGGTTGTTATCACTGCCGGTGTTCCTTTGGGCATCCCAGGAACAACCAACCTGATCAAGGTGCAGACAGTAGGCGATGTGATCCTGAGCGCAAAGGGTATTGGTCGTCAGCATGTCCGTGCTAATGTATGTGTAGCAAAAAATGCAAAGGAAGCTAGTCAGAACTTTAAAGCTGGCGATATTCTGGTCATGGAGCAGACCTCCAATGAGATCATGGATCTGCTGAAAAAAGCAGCAGGCCTCATCGTCAGCTCCAAAGATGAAAACGGCCATGCGGCCATTGTCGGCCTGACACTGGATATTCCGGTGCTGGTAGGCGCTACAAACTGTACCAATGTACTGCGCAGCGGTACGATGATCATCCTGGATGCAGAACAGGGTATTGTCTGCAATATTCTGGGATAAAGAAAGAGAAAAGAGGAGAGAACCCTATGAGAAAACAGAAGCTGTCCAAAGTACTGGCAATGCTGCTGGCTATGATGATGCTCTTTACCAGCACTGCCTGCAACAACCGAGAGAAACCAATCGAGGAAGAAGAGGTTGAGCAGGAGGAGCAGACTGAAGTAGAAACCGAAGAGGAAAAAGAGCAGGAGGAACCAGAGAAAGAGGAAGAGCCGGAAGTGGTGATCGATGTTCCTGAGAAAACCACCAGCATTTCCGAATGGAAAGCAAAAAACAACGATGTCATCGGTTGGCTGATGATTCCGGATACCGATATCAACAATCCTGTTGTACAGACAACCAACAATAAATTCTATGAGCGTCTGGATGAACTGAAACAGTACAACTTCGAAGGCTGCTACTGGGTAGACTACGAATGTGGCATGGGCCCAACTGCCGATGATCTGATGCGTTCCACCATCATCTATGGTCACAACACCGACTATACTGCACCGGTGGACGAAAAAGAAGGCAATCGTTTCAGTCAGCTGTTCCACTTCACCGATATTGAATGGGCAAAAGAGCATCCATACATTTACTTCTCTACCGAGAAAGAAGACCTGCTGTGGGAAGTATTTGCTTGTGCATACACCAGCGGTAATACCAAATCTTCTGACTACTTCGATTATATTCAGGTTCTGAAAGATCGTAAGGTTTCCAACGAACAGATCACCGAAGGTCAGTTGATGAATATCGTGAATGAAGCAAGAGAACGCTCTGAATACGACTACCCGGATGTAGAAGTAAGCGGAGACGACAAGATTCTGACTCTGTCCACCTGTTCCTACAAATATGGTTCTCACACCAATGTTCGTTACATCATCATGGCTAAACTGGTGACCGAAGAAGATAAACTGGTTGAGTCTGCAAATGTTGTTGTAAACGAAGACAAAAAAGAAGTAAAAATCGGTTAATAAGCAAAGAAAAGCCACCCTGTTGAGGGTGGCTTTTTTCAGCTATTTTTTTATTTCTTCAACAGAAAGGATCTGCAATGGCCGCTGTCCAAGGGTGATGATGCGGTCGCAAAGAGCCTGCGCTTCTTCCCGACGGTGGGTAACAAGGATCAGCAGAGAATCCTTGCAAGCATCCTGTACCACTTTCATAGTCTGCCGCAGGGTGTCCTCGTCCAAGCCTTGGAAGGGTTCGTCCAGCAGATAGATATCTCCGCCATAAGCCAGGGTTCTGGCGATGGCCAGACGGCGGTTCATACCACCGCTGAGCTGCAATGGGGTTTTGGCTGCATCAGCGCCAAGCCCCAGTTTCTCCAGCCAGACAGGGGCCTCTGCTTGCCGCTCTTTTGAAAGAACGAGCTTCAGATTATCCAATGCGCTCAGATGGGGAAGCAGCCGGTTCTCCTGAAAAAGCACCGCTAAGCGTTTGCCTTCTAAGCCGGAGACAGAACCGGAGGTGGGCTGATTCAGCCCACAAAGCAGACGCAAAATCGTTGTCTTTCCGCTGCCGGAAGGGGCGAAAAGACAGACAGCCCCTTTCTCCGGAATATCCAGAGAGAAGTCGTTGAGTATAAACTCATTGTTAAATTTAATAGAAATATTACGAATCGATATCATCTTACAGTCCTCCTTTGGAAAGAAGGATGCGTCGGTTCAGCTGCTGGGTCAATTTTAACAGCAGTTTTTCCAACAGCATGGATAAGAGAATGATAGTAACCGTCCATGCGAACAAATCCGGAATCTCAACATAAATTTTTGCATCGTGGATCTGGCGGCCAATGGCTAGCTTCGGCAGACCCAGCACTTCCGCTGCAATACCGGACTTCCACGCAAAGCCCAAGCCGTTGACACAGGCAGAGGTGAAGAAGGGGAGAATTGCCGGCAGATAGAGAAAGCGCAGCTTCTTCCACCAACTCAGACCATAAACCTGTCCCATTTCCAGCAACAGTGGGTCGGTATTTAGAATGCCTTTGTAGACATTTTCGTAAATCATGGGGAGCACCATCAGAAAAGCAACCACCACAGGCAGCCATTTGGACGGTACCCATACCAGCACCAGCATGGTAAACGATGCCACCGGTGTGGAGCGAATGATAGAGATAGGCGGCTGGAGAAAGCTGCGAACAAGCGGAATGGCAGCAGCCAGCGCTGCAAAGAGGCAGCCGCAGATCAAAGCCAAAGTGAAGGCCAGCAGGACTTTCCCCAAAGAAGCTGCCACAGATTGCCAGAACAAGCTGGTCTGCGCCAGTTCTGCAAAGCGTGTCAGCACCTGCAAAGGGGAGGGAAACAGGAAGGGTTTGCCGATCCAGACATAGCAAAGCTGCCACAGCACAAGCCATGCTGCAGCAGCGATGATCATAGTCAATTTGGAATTAGCGTTTGTAGTAGAAAGCTTCATCCGGTAAGGTTCCTCCGACGGATTTTGGATTCGCATCGAACAGCACCTGCAGGCAGCCGTTGGCGATCTTCTGCATTTCATCGCCTTCGATGAATACGATGTTGCATTCTGGAATCGCTTTGGTTGCTACAGCAGCCTTGATAATGTCGAATTTTTCAGAAATAGCAGCCGCTTCGGCTGGATTGGAGTTGGTGAACTCAACAGAGGCCTTGTATTCATCCAGGAAAGCGCTGAGAGCTTCCGGATTGTTTTCTGCAAATTCTTTGCGAACGATGACGCAGCCCATGGTCAGGTCGCTTTCACCATTGACTGCTTTGTTCCATTCTTTGGTCACATCCAGAGCAACACGGATATTTTCATTCTGAGTCAGAACAGAGGTTACAAATGGCTGTGGCAGCATAGCAATGGAAGCCTGACCGGACAGCAGCATTGGTGGAACTTCGGAATGTTCGGATTTGTATTCTACGGTTACAGAATCCAGCAGGCCATTTTTCTCCAGAATCATGTTGAGAGCATATTCCGGGGTAGAGCC
>JAGALG010000233.1 GCA_017848075.1 Oscillospiraceae bacterium
CATAACATGAAAAATGCCATTCAGTACGGCAACCGTCTGATCATGATGGACAGCGGCCGTGTTGTAGTGGATATCAAAGGAGAAGAGAAGAAAAAACTCACTGTCCGGGATCTGCTGGAAAAATTCAATATCGAAAGCGACCGTATGCTCCTTTCCGAATAAAGCATACAGAAAGAGCGCCCATTGGGAAATCCGATGGGCGCTCTTTGTCGTTATTTAGCTGTACTGAGACAGGCGAACATCATCAATAAGAAAGCTGTTGATCTCACTGCGCTGTTCCAACTGGAGCATGGCGTCCCGACTGCCGCTTAAAACGGCTCCGTAAATCTGCACGCCCTGTTCTTCCGCATAAGCCAAAGCCTCACGATAAGCCGAAGTGCTGTCATAGGAATTGACCGTACAGAAGGCATGGAGGAAGTCTTCTTGATAGCTCATGTAGTTCAGCAAGCTCTTATAATGCTGCTCATAAATAGCTGCCATGTCCTCCGCATCTTTGGAATTTACCGAATTGACATCCAGGTAAGGGAACAAGGCATCAAACTCCTCGGTTGTTTCAAGAATCTGCCCACCCATATGAACATCAAAGCCCACTTCACTCAAGCTGCTATTTTCTCCGCTTTCCACTGCTGCCCAGATTACACTGGTATCGATTTCTTTTTCCCAAGCCAGCAGTTCCTCCACGGTCATATTATCATCAAAGCTGACATAAGCCGTCATGACCGCACTTTCCGGCAGCTTTTGCAATTCCTCCCGATAGCGGCTTCGGCTGTCCTCCTGCTGTTTGCGGGTAGAATTTCCATTTTCGTCCACGAAAGTAACAACAAAGTGATCGGAGCCTTTATCAAAAAAGCGACCCATGTGTGGCGTTGGGAAGAACCATTCCGGGTTGATCCCCTGCTGAATTTCTCCCTTGTCCACCATAGCGGTGTATTCTTTTACCGTATGGCCTGTGATCACTTCAATATGGGTTTCGTAGCGGCCCAAGCCCAAAGCCTCCACCTTCTCATTCTGCAGCATCCAGCCCGGACAATGTAAATCCAAAAAGGCCTCAATGTTCACATGAAGCGGTGTGAAGGTCTCGTAGTAGCCCTGATTCTCCTCGGTTTTCACTCGAAGATCCGGCACCCCTTCTGCCACCTCGTAGGGATCATAAAACTGCTCATTGTACAGCGGCAGAGCCACATAGTAGAGCAATGCTCCCAGCAAAACAAGGATCAGCAGCACCAGCAACACCATCTTCCACAGCTTTCGATTCACTGCGCCGCGAATTTTTTTGCTGTCACTTGTAAATTCTTTTTCCCAGTCTTCCCAGTCTGCCAGTTGTTCGATTTTCTCGCCCAAATACTCATTGATGGCCTCACTTTTTTCCAGTTCCGCTTCCACCAGACGAATCTCTTCCTCAGTGGCAGTACCATCTTTATATTTTTGCAGCAATTCTGCGAATGTCATCTTCGTCACCCTTTCTTTGTTTTCGGATCCAGCAGTTCCTTTAACTGGCTTCTGGCCCGATACAGCAGCGTTCGTACCGCTCCGGGACTACGCCCGGTCAATGCGGCGATTTGCTGACCGCTAAAGCCGTGGAAGTAGAACAGCAGCACCACTTCCCTTGCTGCTTCCGGCAGCTGTAAAATCGCCTGATACAGCCTCCTGCGCTCTTCCTGCTGCAGAATTTGCTCCAGTGGATCGCTGTTTTCTGCCTGCAGCGGTATTTCTTCCAAAGGCTGTTCCTTTCTTCGCCGTACCCGCCTCCACTGGTCGATGAAGCAGTTTTTACAAACACGCAGCAGCCAGTAATCGATAGCCGCTGTGTTATCATCACAGGAGATCAGGGCTTTAAAAAAGGTATCACTGCAGATCTCCTGCGCCAAATGATGGTTTTTGCAAAGAGAATAGGCATACAAGTAAACATCCCGGTAATAGCGGGCATAAATTTCTTCCAAGAGATCTTTCTCCAACTGCTTCACCTCCTTTCACTTCAATAACGCTGAGGCAGCCAAAATGTCACAGAATATTTCTGGACTTTTTCTTTTGATTCCGCTACACTTATAACATAACAAACATTTCCGAAAAAGAACAGGGGGTATTTGTATGCGCATGATCGACATCATTGAAAAGAAAAAACTGGGCCAAACGCTCAGTAAAGCGGAACTGGATTTTTTTATCGAAGGCTACACCGCCGGAACCATTCCTGATTATCAGGCTGCTGCCCTTTGTATGGCCATTCGCCTGATGGGTATGGACTCCCGGGAAACCGCCGATTTGACCATGGCGATGGCCGCATCCGGTGACCAGTCGGATCTGCGCTCCATCCCCGGTATCAAAGTGGATAAGCACAGCACCGGTGGTGTGGGTGATAAAACTACCCTGGTTGTTGGCCCTATGGTAGCCTCCTGCGGTGTTCCGGTCGCAAAAATGTCCGGTCGCGGTCTGGGTCATACCGGTGGCACACTGGATAAGCTGGAGTCCATTCCCGGCTTCCGCATCAATTTGCCAACAGAGGACTTTTTCCATATTGTCAATACGGTCGGCATCAGTCTGATTGGTCAGACCGGCAATTTGGCTCCGGCTGATAAGAAACTCTACGCTCTGCGAGATGTGACCGCTACAGTGGACAGTATTCCGCTGATTGCTTCCAGCATTATGAGTAAAAAGCTGGCCTCCGGCGCTGACGCTATTGTACTGGATGTTAAGTGCGGCAGCGGTGCCTTTATGAAAACAGAGGAGGACGCTCAGGCTTTGGCGGAAGAAATGGTTGCGATCGGTCAGCACGCCGGACGGAACACCATCGCCCTGATCACCAACATGGATCGCCCCTTGGGTCGAGCCATCGGCAATAGTCTGGAAGTCATCGAGGCCATTGAAACTTTGAAACAGAATGGCCCTACCGACTTCACAGAGCTTTGTGTGGAGCTGGCTGCCAACATGCTGCTCCTGGCCAAGAAAGGCTATTTGGAGGACTGTCGAGCCATGGCACAGCAAACATTGCGGGACGGCTCCGCTCTGCGGAAATTCCGAGAAATGGTTTCCGCACAAGGCGGTGACCCGGCAGTAACGGAAGATTACTCCATCTTCCCACAAGCCTCCATCATTACAGAGCTTCCCTCTCCACGCAGCGGTTTCCTCTCCCATATGGAGACACAAACCTGCGGCCTTGCTGCCATGGTTTTGGGTGCCGGAAGAGCCACCAAGGAGGATAGCATCGATCATGCCGCCGGCATTGTCCTCTCTGTAAAACCGGGAGATCGGGTGGAACAGGGACAGACATTGGCAACCCTCTACTGCAATTCACCGGCGGCTGTTCCACAGGCAGAACAATTGCTTTTGGGCGCTTTCCAGATCACCGACCGTACAGCCGACACACAGCCTCTCCTTTATCGCCGTGTAGAAGCAAAATAAGACAACAAAAAGAGCTGGTTTTGTAATAAAGTCAGCTCTTTTTCCTATTTGTAATTCAATTATCTCTGCTGAATTGCTGCGATCAGATCCGGCAGCAGCTGTTTTTTACGGGAAACCATACCTTCGATGGTTACACCTTCCGCTGGGATCTCCCGATGATAAGCAATGGTCAGCAGTTCTCTGGCGCTGCCTCCGCAGCAGAGAACGATGCTGTTCTCCTCGATGATATTGGTCATCATAAAGAAGTACATCATCTCCGGATTCTGCTTCTGTTTTTCTTTCATAAATTCCAGAACCTTTGGCTGCAGCTGCTGCAAACCAGCCCGACTGACAGAGGTGATCTGTCCTACACCAAAGTTCTTGCCGGAGGTGCTGAAGGTCTTGTAGTCCTGATAGAAGATTTCCTCAATCGAGCGGGAGGACAGGTCGCTGCCTGCTTCAAACATTTTCTGTGCATAGACCTCAATATCGATCTCCGCAATCTGAGCCAAAGCTTCCGCTGCTGCTCTGTCCACTGCCGTGCAGGTTGGAGAGCGGAACATCAAGGTATCCGACAAAATTGCGGAACAGAGCAAACCAGCAGTCTCCCGTTTCAGCTCCAAGCCGTTCTCCTGCGCGATCTGATACAGGATCGTTGCTGTACAACCCAAGGGCTGATTGCGGAAGAGAAGCGGGTTGATACTTTCCATACCACCCAAACGGTGATGGTCAATGATTTCCAAAATTTCTGCCCCTTGGATACCATCCACTGCCTGATTTTTCTCGTTATGATCTACCAGAATCACCTGTTTTTTCTCCAGTGCCAGCAGATTACGCTTGGACAGCATACCCAGATACTGACCCTGATGATCGGTCACCGGGAAGTAACGGAAACGCTCTTTGGACATGACTTCCTTCACCTCGTCCGTGAAGTCATCCAGTTCAAAGCTGAGAATATTTTTGCTTTTCATGAAATGACCAATGGGCATGCTCTGATTCAGCAAGCGAGCTACGGTATAAGTATCGTAGGGACTGGACAAAATCATGCACTCTCTGGCGATTGCCAGTTCCAGAATCGTTGGGTTCGGCTCACTGTCAGTACAAAGAATAACACAGGATGCACCGACTTCAATGGCGAAGAACTGGGATTCAAAACGGTTGCCCAAAATCACTACATCACCTTTGCTGACATAGTTGACCATACGCTCCGGTGTGTTGGCACCAATGCTGACACGACCTTCATCAAATACCTTGTCCACATCACCGCAGAGTACCCGCGCGTCCAGCGTACGGACAATATTGCGGAAAGGAGTCTGAGCATGAGAAACCACCTGATTATCGTATACATCCATGTCAGAACCTGCAATATCAGTCATAGAGATGATACCATCCACCCGATTGTCCTCATTTGTGATACATAGAGTCGTCGTATCATACTGTTTCATGGTGGTATAGGCTTCCCGAATGGACATATTCCGATCTACGCCGGGTACTTTTTTATAATCGATATCCCGCACTCTGCAGCGAATATCAGACAGAAAATCCGGCTCTTTCACACCGAAATAATCCAGCACAAAGGCTGTTTCTTTGTTGATCTCACCGGCTCGTTTTGGCACATAGGAACCGCCTCCCTGCTGATTTTTCAGCTGAGCATAAGCGATGGCGGAGCAAATGGAGTCGCTATCCGGATTCTTATGACCAACAATAATAATTTCTTTTTCCATATTGAAAAATCCCTCCTGTTGAGTGATCGATCACATTCTTTTATTACTATACCATGAAATCAGGCTCTTGTAAAAGAACTTTCCATGAAATTTCTGTATAAGAACCGTCGGGCTGCCAGAAAATTTCTGACAGCCCTGTTTTTAGTTCCAGTCGATATCCAGTTTTTCCAATGCTTCCACTCGGGAAAGGTCATATTCTGATTCCATCGAATTTTGATGTGCAGCCTGTGCTTTGAAGGCTGCAATGGCCTTCTGGGAATCCTTCACGGACTGTAAGGTACCCATACCAGCAATACAGCCGCCCGGACAGCCCATTCCTTCCAGCAAGTATCCATTGTATTTTCCTGCTTTCGCCATAGCCAACAGCTTTCGACATTCCGCTAAACCTTCTGCATGAACGGTTTTTACTTCAACATTTGGTTCTACATAATGAACAGCGTCTACAACTGCTTTTGCAACGCCTCCGGAAACTGCAAAGTTTCGGCCTGCACCGGTCGCTGTTTCAAATCCAGGTGCTTCCTCCAGCTGGCTGAAATCGATTCCTTTGCCTTCAAACATACCAGCCAGTTCCTCGAAGGTCAGGACATAGTCCACATAGCTGCGGACTGTGGTTCTCATCGCTTCCAGCTTTTTGGCGGAGCAAGGGCCAACAAAAACGATCTTACAATCCGGATCGTTCTGTTTGACCAAACGGGCTGTCAGCACCATTGGGGTCAAGGACATGGACACATAATCCGACAGCTCCGGATACATCTTTTTCGCCATGGAGATCCAGGATGGGCAGCAGGAAGTGATCATAAACGGCTGATGTTCCGGCACCTCTTCCCGGAAGCGTTTGGCTTCGTCAATGGCACACATATCTGCACCAACAGCTACATCCACAATGCGGGAGAAGCCCAACTGATGCATTGCCGTGATCAATTTACCGGGACTGACCTCATCACCAAATTGTCCAACGAAGGCTGGCGCCAACATGGCCACCACCCGTTGTCCCTCTTTGATGGAGCGAATAAGCTGATAGATCTGGCTTTTATCTGCAATGGCACCAAACGGACAGTTTACGATGCACTGTCCACAGGAAACACATTTGTTGTAATCAATCTCTGCCTTTCCATGGCTGTCGCTGCGAATGGCTCCCATTCCGCAGGCCTTAGCGCAAGGCCGCTCCATTTTGATAATAGCATGATAAGGACACACATCAACACAGCGGCCACATTTTACACATTTGGCCGGGTCAATCACAGATTTTCCATGTCGCACCGTGATCGCATCTTTGGGACAAACCTCTTTGCAGGGTTTTGCCAAACAGCCCTGACAACCGGAGCTGACAATCACTTCCCGCTCCGGACAAGCATGACATGCAAATTTAATAATGTTAACCAGCGGTGGCTCATAGTATTTTTCCGCAACCGCCGCATCATCCAGATTGGTATTGGTAGGCATATACTGGTCCACCGGGCGCAAAGGCAAACCCATCGCCAGACGCAGACGCTCACTGACAATGGCTCGTTCCAGGAAAATAGAGTCCCGATAGCTGCTTTCTTCGCCGGGAATAATTTTATACGGCAGAGCAGCCATGTGATGAATGTCGCCATCCTCATAGGCAAGTCTTGCCAACTCAGCAAATACTTTACGCCGAATGTCAATAACGGAAGAATATAGTTCCAGCATATTTTTCCCTCTTTCTTCTCACAGATTATATTGATGTGATGTACCATCCAGCCTCATACTACTGTTTTCAGACCCTTCTGTCAACCGATTTTTGAATCATATCTTGCATTATTTATATTTTCTTGCAAATTGCGTATTCTTATTTGAAAATTTAAGCAATCTGTGCAAGAATTCCTTCAGTCTTTTTTATAATTGAAATTTATGATGCTTTGAAGTATAATGGAGAAAAATATGCATTGTATCCTCTAAGTGGATGGAACCATCTATCAGGGAGGAACAGTAGCGGAGGTTTTACAAATGAATAAGAACAAAGCAAGTAAACAAATCGCGGACCTGACAAAAATGGCACTTTTGTCTGCCATTATTGTCCTGCTGGCTTTTACGCCTCTTGGATATATTCCTTTGGGAGTTGTAAACGCCACAACAATCCACATCCCGGTCATTCTGGGTTCCATCCTCTTAGGGCCAAAACGCGGCGCTGTTTTAGGAGGAGTATTCGGTTTGACCAGTCTGAGTCAGGCGACGATCACACCAATCGTTACCAACTTTGTCTTCACCCCATTTTATTCTGTGGGGGAGGTACACGGAAACTTCTGGAGTCTGGTAGTCTGTTTCGTTCCCCGTATTCTGACCGGTGTGGTCCCTTATCTGGTCTACAGTGCTCTGAAAAAAGTGCTGAAAAAGGATGGAGTTGCAGTGGCAGCTGCCGCTTTTGCCGGCTCCATGACCAACACACTTTTGGTTATGAACTTTATTTATCTGTTCTTTGGCCGTCCATATGCCGAAGCAGTCAGCATTGTTTTTGACGCCCTTTATGCTGCTATCATCGGTGTGATTTTGGCCAACGGCATCCCTGAGGCAATTCTTGCCTGTCTGATTGTTGTACTGGTATATCGTGCACTGAAAGCCGCTTTTTCCCGTACAGCCAGCTATTAAATAAAGGAGGCATGCACTTATGGCACTTGCAATTGACATTGGCAATACCAACATCGTTCTCGGCTGCTTCCATGGCGAAGAGATCGAATTTATTGCACGCATCGCCACCGAGCGAAATCGTACCGCAGAGCAATATGCTGCAGAAATCAAAAGCATTATCCAGCTTTACGATAAAGATCCTAAAAATATCGAGGGTTCCATTATTTCTTCTGTTGTTCCGCCGTTAACTACCGTTCTGAAACATGCTGTGGAGCGGATCACCGGAAAAACCCCGATGATCGTTGGCCCCGGTCTGAAAACCGGCTTGAATATCAAAATCGACAACCCAGCACAGCTGGGAGCCGATATGGTGGTAACCGCTGTTGCCGGTATCCGCAAATATCCCCTGCCCCAGATCATCATTGACATGGGCACGGCGACCACCTTCTCTGTCATCAGCGGAAAAGGTGAGTTCCTTGGCTGCTCCATTATGGCCGGTGTCAATTTGTCCTTAAATGCTCTGTCCGGAGGAACTGCTCAGTTGCCGGCCATTGACCTGTCCAATCCCAAAAAGGTCTGCGGCAGCAACACTATCGACAGCATGACCAGTGGCGCTGTTTACGGTAATGCTTCTATGGTAGACGGTATGATTGACCGTCTGTCGGAAGAACTGGGCGAGGAAATGACAGTCATCGCCACCGGTGGCATCTCTAAGCTAATTACCCCTCACTGTAAGCACAGCATCATTCTCAATGACGACCTGCTGCTGCAAGGATTGGCAATGTTGTACTATAAAAATAAAAAATAGCATAAAAAAAC
>JAGALG010000029.1 GCA_017848075.1 Oscillospiraceae bacterium
AGGAACAGTTCCATCTGATCGTGTGGTATGGCAAAAACTGCAGCGCAAAATGCGAGATCGTCAGCGAAACAGACTTCCCTTTGGAAGAAGAAAGCCGCCCATTGATCTGCCAATGGCTGGCAGAGGAGTATGAAAAATATGAAAACTGGCGCCGGGAAAAATATCTGTCCGGCGATGACAGCACTTTGTAACAGAAAAAGACCACCTTGAGGTGGTCTTTTTTGCGTATTAGTCGATAAATTTAGCAATTTCGTCGATGGATTTGCGTTTCTTCGGACGAATGGTATCGCCCTCTGCTGCATAACCGATTGCAATCACAAGGCGCAGATTGCTCTCCTGTGGGATACCAAGAATGGTTTTCATACGATCTGCCGGGCCAAATGCACCCATAATGCAGGTGGACAGTCCCTGTGCTGTAGCAGCCAGACAAATATTTTCTACTGCCATACCCATATCGCCATGAGCATATTTTGGATTTGCTGTGTCTCCACGCAGATAAGCCGGTTCTTCCACTACAGAAATATAGGCAGGAACATTTTCACAGAATTTGTTCATTCCACTTTCCAAAACGGCCTCTGTCACTTTCTCTACACAATCCCGGTTGGAAACAACAACAAAGCTCCATGGCTGGCTGTTGCAGGCAGATGGTGCCAACTGTGCCGCCTCGATGCAACGAATCAATTTCTCTTTTTCAACCGCTTTTCCGGAATAGTTGCGGCAGCTCTGTCTCTGTTCAATGGCTTCAAATAATTTCATGGTGCAGCACCTGACCTTTCTATTGATGGTATTGTTATTATACCATTTTCCTATGGTTTTGCACAATGGATTTTTTCTATGGTTTTATCTTCTATGATTCAAGAGCTTGGTCTTTCAGGGAAATTCTGCTATTCTTTTTTCAGAAAGTTTAACCGTTTTCCCTTTTCAACCACTATATTGTCAAAGGAGGTGAGAAAGGATGGATAAACAGGAATTAAATCGCCGCATCAGCGAAGCAGCCCGCTCGATTCTGCAATACTGCAAAGCACGAACCCGGAACTCCAGTGAGGCAGAGGATCTTGCTCAGGACATTGTACTGGAGCTGTATCGTTCTGTTCCCAATCTGCGGGATGATCAGGCCTTCTATGGCTTCATGTGGTCTGTGGCAGCCAATGTATATAAACAATGGCTGAAGCAGAAAAAGAAAATGCAAACCTGCAGCTTGGAGGAAAATATCCCTGCAGAGGAATTGCTTCCGGAAGAAGATCAAGAGGAACTGTACCTGCTCCGTCGGGAGCTGGGACTGTTGGCGGAAAAATACCGAAAAGCAACCATCCTGTATTACATTGAGGGGCTCTCCTGTTCAAAGATCGCTGACGCCCTCTCCATCAGTGAAAGCATGGTGAAATACCTGCTGTTTAAATCTCGACAAATTTTGAAAGAAGGCTTGAAAATGGAACGAAATTACGGAACACAGAGCTATGATCCGAAAGAATTACAGCTAAAATTCTGGGGCTACAGTATGCCGGAAGCTTTCTACCACATTTGCGACAGTAAAATCGCACAGAATATTCTTTTTGCCTGCTATAACGATACGCTCCGTGCTGAGCAGATCAGCTTAGAGATCGGGGTTCCCCTCCCCTACATGGAGGATCAGCTGGAGCAGCTCTACGAGTATGAGCTGTTGATCAAAGATGGCAAGCGCTACAGCAGCAACATTGCCATTTTCAGCCGGGAGCTTAATCGGG